>CAVAON010000046.1:0-16596 GCA_963590215.1 Anaerovoracaceae bacterium
TATGCTTACGCATATTGGGACAAGCCCATTCTCTTCTTCTGGTTGTTCTATACTGTTCTGCAATATATGCTCTTGTATCCTTCGTTATTTTACTCATAATCTCTGTCCTTTCCAATTACATAATTGTTTTACCAATTAATCAATTGCTGTAATTATATGTCTGCGCAGTATGCAGTTATATATTACCATTGCAGAGATAGGCTGTCAACTTATTTTGCTATATTTTAGCACTCTTTATTTTATTTTTAATTTTTATGCAAAAATACATTGTCCCGACACTTTTTTACCCGTTTTTTAACTGCAGCTATTAACCTATAGATAAAATTCTGAAAAAAGGTCAAAAAGCATGATATCTATTTTTACCGCCTATCTTTACCACAGCAGCCATATCCTTTTGCACGACAGTTTCTTGCTCTTATCCTTAATCGTTCTTACCTTTTTCATTGATATTTACAGGGAAATGAATATCTCTATGGGATGCAAAAATAATCACCTGCAAACGTTGAATTCCCAACATTTACAGGTGATTAAAACTTGGTCGAGGCAGCAGGATTCGAACCTGTGGCCTTTGCGTCCCGAACGCAACGCTCTACCAAACTGAGCTATGCCTCGCCGTTTCCAACAAAACAGATTATACACCAAAAAACATCTAAGAGCAATACTCTTTGAAAAAACAGCAGGGATGAATTTCACCCCCACTATCTATATTTTTTCTGCCTTAACGTATTCTCCTGATACCCAGCCTGTTACCGTCTTGTTTTTGATTTTAATCCTTACCTTGTACCAGTCGATTCCTTTTACTTCTTTCTTCGAATAAATCGTAAGCCTTTTTCCCTTATCCAAAGTAGCTACAGCACTGTTTTCTGTTCCAGGAGACTTCCTTACATTCAGCTTTGCCGTTGTCGTACCTTTTTTGGTGATTTTGAAATAATCTCCTATCATATATCCTGTATATTCATGTCCCCTGTATGTACACTTAACCTTGTACCATACATTCCCTGCACTGTCTCTTGTACTTGCAAGAATTGTAACGTTTTTGTCTTTTGGAAGTGCGGTAATTACAGAATACGAGGTGCCTGCATGACTTCTTACCCTTATATCGTTTTCGGTTGTCTTGCCATATCTATCATATGCAGGCTTTACAGCCGCAGTATACTTAGATGATTTATCACCTTTCTTTTCCCCTTTATATGCACATACTCTGTAATAATATTCCCTTCCCTGAACCAGATTTTTGTCTATATACTCGTTTTTATCTGTTTCTCCTATCCTGCTGTAGTTGCCGCCATACGAATCAGCTCTGTAAATATAGTATCCGTCAGCATCTGATACCTTGTCCCATGCAATTGTAACTGATGAAACTGTACGGTTTTTTGAAAAAACACCTGTAATCTTGTCAATTGAATTTATCTGCTCAGTTTCAGTATTAATCTCAGTCTCAGGTTTGATTTCCGGCTCTGGAGCAGCCTCAAAATATGTCCCGTCATCATACCAGAAATTGCAATCAGCTCTGCCTGATATCCCCTTCACTTTACCTGAGCTTGTATATTGCCATGAAACATATGGATATGTAAATTTGCAATTTGCATTGTAATCAGCTATCCATATACCATATTCCCCTGATACGAATCTTTCGGGGTACAGATAATTGTTCATAAGGTTGCGATATGTATATACCATGGGCACATATCCGGCTTCTTTGATTCTGTCCATAAATGCTATGCATATATCAGTGGCTTCGCCTCTTTTGTTTTTGAGTGCTTTTGTAATTCTTGCTCCATTGTGGTATTCTATATCAAAAAATACAGGAAGCTCAACATTGTATCCGGATATACGTTTAAGCACATAATTCGCCTCATTGACAGCCTCTTTTTTAGTGGTTGCACCGGAATAAAAATAGACGCCTACTTTGACTCCCGCTGCAATAGCTCCCTCCATATTCTGATAGAAGTAGTCATCTTCTTTGAATTTGCCCGAAACAAGTCTCCTGCAACCAACTCTGATAATTGCATACTCGACGCCATCTTTTTTGGCTTTTTTCCAGTTGATTTTGCCCTGGTGTTCAGACACATCCACTCCATGATGAATGCTGAGACCGTCAGTAAGGTCACTGTGGGTATATGTGCCGGATACAAAGGGACTTTTGGAAGTTGATGATGCATGAGAAACAAATGGCATCATCGTCATCACTATTATTACTGACAAAGCAATTGCCAAACTTCTTTTGATCAATATGTTACTCCTTTGAATTCGTATTACATACAAATGCAAAGCCTGCCGGCTTTGCATCAATTTTGTATTATCCAATAATAACTCCATCTTCGTCAACAACCGGAGCCTCTTCTGCAGGTACTGCATCCACTGGCCTGATTGTGTCAAGTATGAGTCCCTCAATCCTATCCATGATTTCAGGATTTGACTGAAGGTAAGTCTTGACATTTTCTCTGCCCTGTCCTATCCTGTCACCATCAAAGCTATACCATGAACCGGCTTTCTCGACTATGCCATTCTCGACTGCGCAGTCAAGAACGTCTCCTGCTTTGGAAATTCCTTCTCCATACATGATGTCAAACTCAGCCTGCCTGAAAGGTGGTGCAACTTTGTTTTTGACGATTTTGACTCTGGTTCTGTTGCCAAGAACAGAATCTCCGGATTTGATGCTTTCGATCCTCCTGACATCCATTCTCATGGTTGAATAGAATTTGAGTGCTCTGCCGCCTGTGGTGGTTTCGGGGTTACCAAACATTACTCCGACTTTTTCTCTGAGCTGGTTGATAAATATAACCGCAGTCTTTGATTTATTGATAGCACCTGCAAGTTTACGGAGAGCCTGTGACATAAGCCTTGCCTGGAGACCTACGTGAGAGTCTCCCATCTCTCCCTGAATCTCTGCTTTTGGTACAAGAGCTGCAACAGAGTCTATAACTATAACATCGAGAGCTCCACTTCTGACAAGCATCTCACAAATTTCAAGAGCCTGCTCGCCTGTATCAGGCTGTGAAACAAGAAGCTCATTGATGTCAACTCCCAGGTTCCTGGCATATTCAGGATCAAGGGCATGCTCTGCATCTATAAATGCAGCTTTGCCTCCTGTCTTCTGGGCTTCGGCAATGATATGAAGAGTCAGTGTTGTTTTGCCTGATGACTCAGGTCCATATATCTCTATAATCCTGCCCCTTGGAACTCCGCCAATACCTGTTGCGACATCAAGCGTAATAGAGCCTGTAGATATTGCCTGTATATCTGTAAGTGCATTGTCGTCGCCAAGCTTCATAATAGCGCCTTTGCCAAATTGTTTTTGAATCTGCGTCAACGCAGCCTCCAAAGCTTTGTCTTTCTCTGTATTCGAAACTGTCATAATATAATCCTCCACATTCCGAACAAACATGAACGTCTGTTCTCAAACATATAATACAGCATTATATTGGAAAGGTCAAGTATATTTTCGAAAAATGTGTTGTATATATTTTACACCTTTATCGAATTATTGGCAAGAAATAATTTTGTTAATCATGTCAAACATATTTAGCATAGCCGCATTTCTAACAAGACTTCTAAGAGGCCTGAATGCATGGATTTTTCTGACTTCAACTCTGTCATCAAATACAATTCCTATATATACAAGTCCAACCGGTTTTTCAGGGGTGCCTCCTCCAGGTCCTGCAATGCCAGTAACAGATATACAAAGTCTGCTGCCGGTAATCTTTTGAAGTCCCATTGCCATTTCCTTTGCTGTCTCCTCACTTACTGCACCATATTTGTCAAGGGTTTCGGGGTTTATACCAAGCTCCTCAATTTTGGCTTTGTTGCTGTATGTTACAATGCCTCTGTCAAATACTGACGATATGCCTTCTATATCTGTGAGAGTTTTTGCGAATAGCCCGCCTGTGCAGCTTTCGGCACATGAAATTGATATATTGTTTTCAAGAAGTTTGCGTCCTGCAACCTGATAGAGTTCCTCATCATCGAGACTATATATGTATTCCCCTATAATCTCCTGTATCTTTGATGTCATATTATCAACGGCATCTTTTGCTTCTTGTAATGTTTTTCGTTTGGATGCAACTCTTACACATGCTTCTCCTTCTTTTGCATATGTGGCTATTGTAGGGTCTGTCTGTGCATCAATCAGCTCAAGCAGCTCTGTCTCAAGCTGAGATTCGCCTATTCCAAAGGTTCTTATCTGCCTGTAATATATTGTTTCGTCTGATTTTGATTCAAGATAAGGCTTTGCCTTTTTGATAAACATGTTAGTCATTTCTCTTGGGGGTCCCGGCAGACATATTGCGGTGCGCCCATTTATCTCAAGTGCAAATCCCGGCGCTGTTCCCTGGTCATTATCAAACACTTCTGCTTTTGATGGGAGCCATGCCTGCTTATAATTATTTTCGGTCATCCGCGCTCCACGTTTTGTCATTATAGCCTCAAGTGCATCAAGGCTTTTTTGATGCAAAACAAGTTCATCACCCATGGTTTCACAGACAATTTCTTTGGTAAGATCATCCTCTGTAGGCCCAAGACCTCCTGTTGTAATGATAAGTTCACAATCTTTAAATGCAAGCTCAATAATTTCTCTGAGACGCTTTGGGTTATCGCCTACCGTATAATGATACATGACATCAAATCCCATGGTATTAAGCTGTTGCGAAAGATATACAGTGTTTGTATTCACAACCTGTCCGAAAAGTAATTCTGTTCCAACACTCAAAATTGCCGCTTTCATATTGCCTCCCTATATTACATCGAAAAAACAGATTTGTTCTTTGCTATATATTCTATTCCTGAATAGACTGTCATAACAAGAGAAGCCCACAGGAATACGTCGCCTACTGTAAGAATTATATTGATTTCCGGAAGGCTGACTGCAAGCAATAACACGGGTACTGCTATCATCTGAAGCACTGTTTTGATTTTACCGCTCATGCCCGCTGCTATTACAAGCCCTTCTGATGCTGCAACAGTTCTCATTCCTGCTATTGCAAATTCTCTTGCAAGTATGATTATGAGCATCCAGGCAGGTATTATGCCATCCTCAACCATAAGACAGAATGCTGAATAAACAAGGATCTTGTCAGCAAGAGGATCCATTATTTTTCCGAAATTCGTCACCAGATTGTATTTTCTGGCTATTTTGCCATCAAGCATATCAGTAAGAGATGCAAGTATGAAAATTATAAAAGCGGGGAGATAAAGTTCAAATATATAGCATACTACAAAAAAAGGCACTGCTATCATTCTTCCCATTGTAAGTTTGTTTGGTAAGTTCACGTTAAACCTCCGTTCCTGTCAGGTCATAGTCAAAGGCGTCATCTATATGCACCATGACTATATCACCTGGTTTATGTAAGTTTTTGCCTGTAAAAATTACTGCATTGTCAATTTCAGGTGCATCAAATCTGGTGCGCCCTATATAGCTTCCATCCTCGTCGATTTCATCAATTATGACTTCCTGAATTGTATCTATCTTTGCACGATTAAGTTCAAGAGATATCTCCATCTGAAGCCTCATAATGCTGTCTGCACGTTCTTCTTTAACTGTATCTTCTATCTGATTTGGCATATCTCCTGCAACAGTGCCCTCCTCCTGGGAATAAGCAAATACGCCAAGTCTTGCAAATTTCTGATCTGCAGCAAAATCATAAAGAATATCGAAATCTTCTTCGGTCTCTCCTGGAAATCCTGTTATGAATGTCGTCCTTATATGTATATCCGGAATCTCTCTTTTGAGTTTTGACATCTTATCTGTAATCGATTTGCCTGTCGACCTTCTTTTCATTGATTTCAGTATATTGTCTGATGCATGCTGTATAGGAATATCAAGGTAATTGCATATCTTGTCTTCGTCTCTGATGGTCTTTATCAGCTCATCAGTAATCCTGTCCTCATAGCAATACATCAATCTTATCCATCTGATACCTTCAATTCTGCAAAGGGTTTTGAGGAGCTGCGGCAACATATATTTGCCATAAAGATCATATCCGTAATAGGTTGTGTCCTGGGCTATCAATATGAGTTCTTTACATCCTGCATCTGCAAGCTCCTTTGCTTCTGCAACAACTGATTCTAATCTCTTGCTTCTATAGTCACCGCGTATAAACGGAATAACGCAGTATGCACATCTGTTGTTACATCCTTCTGCTATTTTGAGGGTAGCACTGTACATATTTTTGTCCGGTTTTGCCTTTGTCTTTGGAAGCTCTGTCTCTGTACATGGGTTTACAATAACGCTGCGCTTGTCAAGATGTTCAAGGAGTGACGGCAAAGCCTCGTAATCGTTAACTCCAAGAAATGCATCAACTTCAGGCATTTCATCAAACAACTCACTGCTGTATCTTTGGGAAAGGCATCCGGAAACTATAAGCTTTTTGCCATATTGCTTGTACTTTGCCATTTCAAATATGCGGTCTATGGATTCTGTTTTGGCATCGTTGATAAAGCCGCATGTGTTTACTATAATAGCGTCAGCATCAGAAGGATCTGATGCCAATGTATGCCCACTATCCTGCAATATTCCTGCTGCGTTTTTGCTGTCGTAGAAATTTTTGGGACAGCCCAGTGTATCAATGTATATCTTCATTTGTAATTTCCTCTGGCAGATTTTCATTTATATTGTGGAGTTCTTCTTCTGTCATAAATACCTGTCTTGGTCTTGAACCGTCCTGAGGCCCTACAATGCCTCTTTCCTCCATCATATCTATTATTCTCGCCGCTCTGTTATATCCGATTCTGAATCGTCTCTGAAGCATGGATACAGAAGCCTGGCCACTCTGCACAACAAGCTCTATACAGTCAGAAAGCAGTTCGTCACCGTCATCTGTCTTCATCTCGACAGGCAAATCTGTTTTTTCGATGGTATTTATAACATCATTTGAATATTCAACTTCCTGTGTTTGTTCTTTTACAAAATTAATAATGCTGTTTACCTCATTGTCTGATATAAAGCAGCCCTGTACTCTTACAGGCTTGCCCATACCGAGCGGATTATAGAGCATGTCGCCTTTACCAACCAGTTTTTCTGCTCCTCCCATGTCTATGATTGTTTTGGAGTCATGAACAGATGATACTGCAAATGCTATTCTTGACGGTATATTTGCTTTGATTACACCTGTGATTACATCAACAGACGGTCTCTGTGTAGCAACAATAAGGTGCATTCCAGCTGCTCTTGCCATCTGAGCAAGTCTGCATATGGATTCCTCAACCTGCGAAGGCGCTGCCATCATAAGGTCCGCAAGCTCATCGATGATTATCACTATCTGAGGCATTACTGCATCGAAATCTTTTTCGGATTTTTTCTTGTCGTTATATCCTTCAAGGTTTCTTTCGCCTTCTTCAGCAAATTTTTTGTAGCGATCGTTCATTTCAGCTACAGCCCAGTTTAATGCAGCGGCAGCCTTGGTCGGCTCTGTCACAACAGGAATAAGAAGATGAGGTATTCCATTGTAATTGCCAAGCTCTACAACCTTGGGATCGACAAGAACAAGTTTGACTTCATCAGGCTTTGCTTTGTAAAGTATGCTTGCTATAATGCTGTTGATGCATACGCTTTTGCCTGAGCCTGTAGAGCCTGCTATAAGCAGGTGCGGCATACCTTTGAGATCACCAACTACAGGTTTTCCTGCTATGTTTTTACCAACAGCAAAGCTTATTTTAGATTTAGAGTTTTTGAATTCTTTTGAATCAATTATTTCTCTGATATTTACTGCATTTATTTTGTCATTTTCAATCTCAATGCCTACTGCAGCCTTACCTGGTATAGGGGCTTCTATCCTGATGCTTTTAGCTTCAAGATTAAGAGCAATATCATTGGAGAGCCCGACAATACTGCTTACTTTGACGCCAGGCCCGGGATGAATTTCATATCTTGTGACTGTAGGGCCTGGAACAGCATCAACAACCTTGGCATCTACATTAAAACTTTCAAGTGTTTCTTCAAGTTTTTTTGTTTTTTTAGCCAGGTCTGTAAGATCCGCACCTTTACCTAATGGTTTTTGAAGCAAATCAACAGGAGGCATAATATATTTTGCAGCAGTATTTTTTTTGTTGAAATCTTTTTCATCAAGAGTTGCCGAAGCTGCCTGTGCATTTGATATTTTTTCAGGTTTTTTGGTTTCTTCTGCAAACCCTCTGCCTTCAACAAAGCTGGCATTCTCATCTGGCATCTGTATTTCAATCTGACTGTCTTCAGTAATATCAGCAGCTGTATCATTATAATTTTCATATGATCCTGTATATTGTATCTCTTCATGACCCATGTCGCCTTCAGAATATCCTTCATTTAAGCCGTAGCCTTGTGAAAGAAGGCTTCCCTGGCTGCCGTCAAGACCAAATCCTGTAGCTTTGCTTTCATTACCCTTACCTCTTGCAAGAGAGTCATCTATCATATATTCGAGTATTTTTTTCTGGCTGTCTGATACTCGGGCTTTTTTGATTGCCTTGCTCATTTTTTTATAATCGGCAGGATGATATACAGAAGCCGCAGGCCTAATATTTATATAATTTTCCTGTTCTTTTGGAGCAGCAATTTCAAGCTGCTCTGCCTCTTTTACAGGCGGAAGCTGTTTTGTCTCCGTGTTTTGTCTTTTTTCTTTTTGGGTCTGCCTTTTTTTAGCCCTTTCTTCGGATTTCTCCTGCCAGTTAACCATACCTGCATATGGTCTGTCAGCTATCAGAATAATGGATATAAGGGCTAATACTCCGGCAAATATGTAAGCACCTGCCACACCTATGAATTTCACAAGAAGAGTTGCAAAAATCATACCCATAATACCGCCGTTTTGAAGCTTTGTGCCTGCCAGATACATATCACCTATTCCAAGTATAGGTATCGAAGGATCATCTGCATCTACAAAGCGTATTGAATTTCCTATAGCTATATCAAAGAAAAGAACTATGAAAAACACAGTTGATAATGTGCTCAAGATTTTGGTTCTGCCAGCAAGCATAAGTCCGCCGTAAATCAAAAGGTAAAATGGCAATACAAATGCAATCATGCCAAAACAGCCCTTGAAAAACTTGCCAAGGGCATCTCCCACTACTCCTGTAACATTGAAAAACATTGCAATTGCCAGGAATATCCCTGCCGCAATTATTATCAGTGCCTGTATCTCTCTGATTTTGCGGAGCCTGTTTGCATCAGCCTCTGAAACAGCTCTTTTTTTGTTTTTTGCTCCCGTAGAATTTTCGGATTTCTTTTTTTTCTGTGCCATAAGCTATCCTCTATGATAAACAAGCATATATTACCATTGCAATTCCAAGTGCCCACGTATAAAAAGAAAAATACGTCAGCTTTTTGTTTGAAACTATTTTAATCATGCCTTTGATTGCAAAGAGACCTGAAACAGCAGAAACAATAACACCGACTACAACAGGAATAATAAGGCTTGAATCCATCCCTGCCTCAAATGCCGCCGGAGCCTCAAGTATCGCTGATCCAAGGATTGGAGGTATAGATATGAGAAATGCAAATCTTACAGCCCATTCTCTTTTGAGTCCGCATGCAAGGCCACCTACAAGTGTTGAACCGGATCTTGATATTCCGGGAGCAATAGCAACTCCCTGCAAAAGCCCAACTATAAGGGCATGCCTGAATTTTGTATTTCTGATGTTATTAATGCCTTTGCCATATTTTTCGGCTGCCCAAAGCATTGTACCTGTGATTATCAGTGCAATTCCTATGGCAAGTACAGAAGTATACAGGGCTTCAAACATATCATTAAACAAAACCCCTATAATCCCTGTAGGTATTGTTGCAACGATTATGAGCCAGCACATTCTTCTGGTGGCATTTTTGTTGATATTAAGACTTTTAGTTGTGATAAGGTCTTTGATGCTTGCAAAAAATTCATATATAAGTCCGAGTATGTCGCGCCAGTATACTATGCATACTGAAATCAGCGTGCCTATATGTAAAAGAACAGCAAAAGGCAGCACACTGTCCGGGTTCATACCGAAAAAATGCTGTGCAAGTGCAAGATGCCCGGAACTGCTGACAGGTAAAAATTCTGCAAGTCCCTGAATAAGTCCTAATATTATTGCCTGAATTAAATTCAAAACATATACCTCCTAATTGTTATATTTTTTTCTATAGCATATCCAATATGCAAGTGCCACAAAAAGGCATCCTCCTGCAATGTTCCCAAGTGTCACAGGTATCAGATTATTAACAAAAAATCCGTACCAGTCAAGGGAGCCAAGTGCCTGAGTTTCAAGTCCAGTGTCAAGTGCTGCCTGCGTGAAATCAGCTTTTGCAAATATTGCTGCGGGTATATAGTACATGTTAGCAATGCTGTGCTCAAAGCCTGATGTTACAAACAGCGTTATAGGAAAAACAATTCCAAGTATCTTACCTGCAGTGCTGTCTGCACCAGATGAAATCCATACTGCAAGACATACAAGCCAATTGCACAATATGCCCAATATAAATGCTTTACCAAAATCAAGAGAGGTTTTGCCTGCTCCTATTTTTACTGTCATTGCACCGAGCATGTCACCTGATGATGAAAAAAGTCCTGTCTGACTCATCAGCCATGCAATAAGAATCGCACCGACAAAATTTCCAGCATATACAATAATCCAGTTTCGAAGCATTGCCGATATCCTTATTTTCCTTTCAAGAACACCGCAAAGCATAAGAGTGTTGCCGGTAAAAAGCTCTGCTCCTGCAAGAACCACCATTATGAGGCCTGTTGCAAAAATCACACCTGACAGCACTCTGCCAAGACCATATGTGGATGCTGATGCAAGCAGGCTGCATGCTGCCATGTTTGATGCTTCTGCACCAAAGGCTATAAATGCTCCTGCAAGTATACCAAGTACAAAAAGCTTTGTAAAGGCTCCATTTGCTTTAACCTGTGCAACTTCAACCGTTTTGTTTAAAATCTCTGTCGGATTCATTTTTTTCCTTTCAATAAAGTACAAATAAGTATTTTACAGTCTATATGTAATTGCTGATGATTTCATTCATGGCAATCTCCCATTCATACGAATCATCAACAGCTTTTGTCATGTCCTTCAGTCTGCTTATATCTTTTTCAGAGAGATATTTCATACTTTCCGGAGATAATATACCTATAGTTCTTCTTGCAGCCTGATAAAGTTTTTTGTCCTCATCAGACATGTTAAGGTAATTATCTATAATATCAAGCATGTATTTCTTGTCTGCTTTGAGGTTCCCCTCCACGTTCTGAAGCAGATTAGTGATATGGTCACTGACAAGCGATGTTTCAATGCCTTGTGATTTCTCAATTACAGTCCTTATTTCACGCACTTTATCATCTTCTGAACAAAGAATAAAATCACCATTAAGATAATCCTCATACAGCCCCGTATGAGGCTTGATTGCTGCAGTCCTTATTCTGATAAAATCAGGATTTATCTCATTTATTACCTCTGCCATGCCCGTCGCATTTGCATCTGTAAGTGATTTGCCACCTACTCCCGGCATGAAATATACTGAAAGCTCTATGCCTCCTGCTTTGACATTTTTGCCTGCAGTAATCTCCTCTGATGCTGTAACTCCCTTGTTTATGAGCTTTAATACATCATCTGAGCCGGATTCAAATCCCGAATGTATCCTGTCAAGTCCGGCTGATTTAAGCTCTGCAAATTCATCTGCACTTACTTTTGCAAGGTTTTGTGCTCTGCCATATGATGTGATCCTTTTAATCTGAGGAAATGCCTGTTTGAGATATACAAGAACATCGCTCAATCTGCCCGAGCTTAAGGCTGTCGTATTGCCATCCTGAAGGAATACACTGCCATCTCCATTGATAAGCCAATTTGCAATCATATAGAAGCTTTCTCTTTCACCTGCCTGTGTCTGTGAAAGCTCTCTGTTAATTCCTGCAATATCCCAACCGCCGGAAGGAAGTCTATAGCATTCTATTTTATTTGCTATATATACCATGTTGTCAATATCAGCTTTAATGCTGTCTGCGCTGTAGGCTTTAAATCCGGTATGTCTGTAAAGCTGGCAAAATTTGCATTTGTTCCATGTGCACCCCTGTGTCACCTGAAGCAGCAGACTGTTTGCTTCGCTTGGGGGTCTTATAGGTCCTATCCTGAAGGATCTGTCATTATTTAAGCTCGTTGTTTTGTCCATGTCTGATTAAATCTCCGAAAATGTATATGTGTCTTTACCTCTGTCTTTAGAAGTATACAATGCCTCATCAGCTTTTTTGAGCAATAAGTCAAAGCTGTAATTGTCACTTCTTCTAACCATGCATACACCTGCGCTGATACTTATTTTTATGTTATGGGATGCGGCTTCGCCCTTGATGGTGCTTCTGATTGCCTCCAGCCTTGAAGCTACACTTTCTTTGTCTGTATTGCGATACATAACAATAAACTCATCGCCTCCAAAACGCAGAGCAATATCTATATTCCCCAGGGATACTCTGATAATATCTGCACATTTTCGAATCCAGAAATCCCCTTCACTGTGGCCGTATTCGTCGTTTACATTTTTGAAATCATCTATATCCATAATAACAATACCGCATGTTTCATCAGCATCAAGCTCTTCTTCAAAGCATTTGCGGATAATATGCTCACCTGTTTTTTTGTTGTAAAACCCTGTAAGTCCGTCTGTCATACTGATTTTGCGGTATCTCTCACTTATATCTGCAGTATAACTTCTCATAGTAAGCATTATCAGACCCACTGCTATCGAAAGTATAAATGAAACTGTTGCTTCAAATAATTCATGAGCCCATACAAACTGTGGTTTGAAAAGTATTACCATGACAAAAAATACTGCAGTGAAAAATGTATTGAGACACAGAGAGTAAATAATCGGCATATAAAAAATCACAGGTGCTGCAATGAGTACAAGTGCAAAATATACAGATGGCACATCAGGCATAGGAAATATGCTTATCTCAATGCTGTAAATCATACATACAACATAATTTATTATCGTAAGACAGAGTGACTCTTTTTGAGTAATTTCTCTTTTGCCTATATATCTCAGGCATATATACATCACAAGATAAAATGCGCATGGTACAATATAAAACGGATTGATTACAAATCTGCCCCATGCTATAAAAGTTACAATTTCAACAGCACAAAAAACAAACAGTACACACAGACATATGATTTTAAGAAGTTGAATATTGTAGGTTGTATAATTTCTTTCGCCAAAATATGCCTTTTGCTGTTTTAATAAAAATTTTAATTTAGTGATTATTTTTCTAAGCATATTGTACCCCTGTCTGTCATTTAATCTTCATGCATTAAAAGCCTTCAGCAAATATATTATTATGATAACACATCACCCCGTTAAAAACCATCATTTAAGCTAAAAAAATTCCAGCCATAAAATGCTGGAATTTTAATTCCCAAAATGCCGTCAGGTCGTAATTCACGCCCTATCGATGATAGGTGGGTATTCTGTTTCATACTTCTGCCATCCACTCAAAGGGGGCCCGACATAATTATAAAAACTCAAATTCCCAATGTGAAACTGTAGGTTGAATTAAAACCTTAACAAACACCCCAGGATATTTTGTCAACTGTTAGAAGTCATATTCATCTAAATTAAGGGAGCAGTTATGATGTACCTTCTGGACATCATCGTTTTCTTCAAGAAGATCAATCATTTTCTTTAATTTTTTGATATCTTCTTCTTTTGGGGTTGCTTCCATTGATGGAACATATTCAACTTCTGATTCGAGTATTTCGTATCCTGCTTCTATCAAAGCATTGTGAACATCATGATATGCAGACGGCTCTGTCAGAATTTCAAAGCTGTCTTCTTCTGTAGTCATATCTTCTGCACCTGCTTCAAGTGCTGTCTCCATAAGTGCATCCTCATCTATATCATCTGTTTTTTCGATAAGAATAACACCTTTGCGTGAGAACATATATGAAACGCAGCCCTGTGTTCCAAGGTTGCCGCCATATTTATCAAAAGTGGATCTTACGGATGAAGTTGTTCTGTTTTTGTTGTCTGTAAGTGCTTCGACAATAACTGCCACACCACCAAGACCATATCCTTCAAATGAAAGCTCCTCGTAAGTTTCACCGGCCAGTTCTCCGGTTCCTTTTTTGATGGCTCTGTTAATGTTATCGTTAGGCATACTGATAGCTTTTGCCTTGTCTATTGCAACTCTCAATCCAGGATTGTAATCAGGATCTCCTCCTGCCTTTGCAGCCACTGTGATAGCTCTGGCATATTTAGTGAACATTGCAGCTCTTTTGGAATCCTGCGCTGCTTTTCTTCCTGCGATTGTACCATGTCTTCCCATGAAGACACCTCCTTACTTCTTTATTTTACGATAAAAATTATATCACAAAGTACTGGTGCTGTAAATTATCTTATCAAATTTCCTTGTATGCGTGTTTTCTAAAGAAAAAAGCTTTTCCACGCATATAATTTGCATCCAACAGCAGAGAAGAAACTGAATATTTGAGTCTCCCTTATCCCAAAGCATATTATTCCTATTCCCATACTTCTTTTGCGAGATTAAAAGTTGCCCAGGCCTTTGGCCATCCTGCATAAAATGAAACATGTGTAATGATTGCAACAATTTCATCTACTGTCACACCGTGATCTTTTGCGTTTTGAAGATGAAATTTTAAAGAAGAATCTGTAATTCCCTGCGCCATTAAAGCAACAACTGTGATAATGCTTCTTGTTTTCAGATCAATATCTTCATTGTTCCAATTTTCTCCAAAAAGAACGTCATCATTAAAATGTGCAAATTCCGGAGCAAATGCTCCAAGCGAATCCCTGCCTGCTGTTTGAACAATCTTTGCCATAATTCCTCCTTGTTCCCTGTTAATTTCCATATTATAATTCACTATATTCCTTATCATCTACCGGTTCACACCATTCATTGGTACAGTCTTCTCCCGGCACTTCGACAGCAATGTGAGAAAACCAGCTGTCTTTTTTTGCTCCATGCCAATGCTTGACTCCTGCAGGAATCATAACAACACTTCCTTCATGCAAGCTTGTAGCTTCTTTCCCCTCTTCCTGATACCAGCCCTCTCCGGCAGTACAGATGAGTAACTGCCCGCCACCACTTTTGGCATGATGAATATGCCAGTTGTTGCGGCATCCCGGCTCAAATGTCACATTAGCGGCAAAAAGACCACTTTTAGGATCTGTCAGGGGATTGAGGAATGAATTTCCGATAAAATACCTGGCATAAGCTGTATTAGCCTCGCCCCTTCCAAACATGTTGTGCCTATCAAAAACGTCTTTCTTTTCTAATTTCATAGTAATACCTCCTATTCAATTCTATATCTAATCCAAACCGCACCACTTTCAACTGATAGATGCGGAATGTATATAGTTATCCCTGTCGACTGTAATAACGGCATAATATTGTTGTCCTAAAGCATCTCTGATGCTTTTTCTGGCAATAGCTTTAACCTGCTTATCATCAAGGGAACATGCAAAAGGCACATCCATGTCAAAAATAAGGTTAGTATGCGTTTCTCCAAAGACAACTCTAAAATCATGAATAGTAATATCCGGGTGAATTTCTTTTACAAGCTCAGACACCCGGGTTCGGAGGCTTGTTACTCGTGGATCTTTAATATCCACCGGATCCATATGAATTGTAGCAATACAATTGAAGTCTACTGCTAATTTTTTTTCTAAATTATCTATGATGTCATGAAAGCTGAGGATATCACCGTCTGCCGGCACTTCTGCATGTATGGAAATAATCTTGCGTCCCGGCCCGTAATCATGAACCATCAAGTCATGAACTCCTACGATATTCTCGTTAAATTTAAGCGCTGTATGCGCAATATCCTCAACGAACTCCTGCGTTGGCGGATTACCCAGGAGCGGATCTATAGAATCTCTCGCAGCTGAAATCCCCGAGTAGAAAATGAAGACGGAAACCAATACTCCGCACCACCCGTCAAGCTGCAGAGGCGTAAAGCACCCTAAAATGCCGGTAGCAAGAACTACTGCGGTCGCAATACAATCGCTAAGAGAATCCTTGGCGGTAGCTCTTAAGGCTGCTGAGTCAATTTTGCCTGCTACTTGGCTGTTATAATATGCCATATAACACTTTATCAGAATTGATACAATCAGCACTACTGCCACAAGTATGGAGAATTCTGTTACCTCTGGGTGAAGAATTTTGCCAATGGACTCCTTTAGAAGCTCAATCGCCATAGCTATGATTACAGCTGAAATCACCAGGCCTGATATGTATTCCACCCTGCCATGGCCATATGGGTGTTCTGGATCAGGTTTCGCTGCCGCCAGTTTGAATCCGCACAGGGTAACTATTGACGAACCTGCATCAGACAGATTATTAAAAGCATCAGCCGTAATAGATACTGAGCCTGATATTGTCCCTGCCACAAATTTTCCGGCAAATAGCAAAAGGTTAAGCCCTATACCAAGCACACCGCACAATATTCCATATAGCGTACGCTTCCTGGTTTCAGAAGTACTCTCCTTTATAAAAAATTTAGATAATATCGTAATCATAGTCTGTCAGATTCCTTCCTGGATTTCTGTTTTATCATAACAAGATTCATTATATCACGTCGAGAATAAAGTTAGGAACAAAATTTTGAGAACTGCCATACCTCATCAAAAAATATCGACACAAAGCAATA
>CAVAON010000047.1:0-16070 GCA_963590215.1 Anaerovoracaceae bacterium
CTGGGTAGATATTAAAGAAAAAGTAATCCGCATATGTTCCTTTACCGTTGTAATATGTAATCTGATTATTTTTGCCCACTGTGTCACTACTCTCTGCTCCCCCAGTGGAGACTTTCGTGTATCCAGCACCTGTTGGGCTATATGTATCACTGTAGTACCAGTCAACGCTCATCTTGTCATAAGTTGTCCCTGATGGAATGGTCGTACAAGCGCTCAGATACTTGCTTTTATTCTTAAGGGATTCATTGCTCTCGTCCTTTGTTGCCGCGAGTTCGTTTCCGCTGCACCAGTTATTTCCCAACATGGAATATTCACCGCTATATTCATTATCATAATAGAAATCGAGTTCTCCATTTGCAAGTCCTCTTAAATCATTTGCAACAACATCTAAAGTCAACGTTTTTATAACCACACCTTGGCTATCCGTCAGTTTAAGAGAATATTTTCCAGCTTTGGTAGGCGTAAACGCGAGTGATGCACCATATCCATATGTCGCATCTGTAGCTGAATTGTCTATACCCAGTCCTGTGAGATAATTTGCATTCCACGTGCAGGAATAATATGAACCCCATCCCTGGCATACATATGCAGTCATCTGATATGTTTTCCCCAAAACAAATTTCTCACTGCCTGTATATGTATAATCGCCAAGATAAATATTGCAGTCTGTCGCTGTTTTTACGCCAACAGAATATGTTGTTTCGCCATTGTCAAATGAGCAATAGATATTAGAAATCGGAACCTCACGATCCAGTTTCCAATATACAGTCATGTAATCCTTACTATCTTTTGAATAATCAGCTTCTGTCATACCTGCTGATGTCAATTCTGCTGTATTGATTCCAATTTTAATTTCCGAATAATTCGTACCCTCCGGTATCTCTATTCCAAGGCCTACCCATTTACCCTTTACATTATTTGCATTTTCATGTTCTTTAAGGTCTATAGCTGCAATAGTAGCAGTACCATCTTTATATGATGCGCCATAATATGTTGCAAGGGCATCGTCTGCAATAGCATCTGTTGATGAATTGTCGTGAATAGGAGCTGCAATAACACTGCCTGTATATGCTGCAGGAGTTGCAGGCTCTGAATCATTGCCACTTTCAGCAAACACCACCCCTGGCATCATACTGAACACTACTGCAAGAGATAATATCATTGCAAGTATTTTCTTACTAAAATTATTCTTCATTTTTCCCTTCCTTTCTTAAGTGTATTTACTATCTATGTCATCGGTAACCCGTAATAAAGTAGTTATATCCTCGGAATAAAAAAAGACCAAGGAATTATCCTCAGTCCGTATTCACTGAAATTTAACATGACTGCCTGCAAAATCCCGTTGCTGCAATCAATAGTCTCATGCATGTCTCCTGGCTCAGAAATCATCATGCTGTCTGCCTTCCCGGTCTCCCAGTGACATAATAGACAGCACTCCCTCTTTACAGTGGCGGTACCGCACAGGATTCTCACCTGTTTCCATCTTGGCTTTCCGTATGGAAAGAACACAAAACACATATTATATTGTATATCCAGGCTTATTCTATATTATCATTTCCACATATGCTCTGACAGATACTTTTGGATAAAGCTTCTGACCCTAAGTATATATTTCCTTAATCAGGATATGTATTCTGAAATTTTGGTTTGTCAGGCCCTTTGTATAATCATTTAAGTGTTAGAGGCAGCCCTGCAAATATTCTGGTTACAGAATGTGATGCCTCTGCCAATTTAACCATGGCTCTGCCTGCCACCTCTCTCCATGCTCTGAGGTCTTTGTCTATAGGGACTATCCCCTGTGAGATATCTGTACATATCACTATCTTATCTGTCAAAGCATTGAATATATTACCAAATTCCTCAGCAGGGTCTCTGCCTTCTCTGATGCAGGCAAGCAGGAATTTTTCCATGCAGTAAAGAGCAGACTTTGAAAGGTCTATTTCAGCCTTATCCTCACTGCAAAAGAATATATCCTCATCTGTTAAATTGTATTTTGATTTTGCATATTCAAGCCTGCCCTGATATGCTCCTCCGAAAACAAGCTCCATACATTTCCTCCTAAAATATAACTGCTGCGCATATAGCGGCAAAGCATTCTGCCCATACTATACTGTAACCTGCAATATCTCCGTTGACGCCGCCAAGGTTTTTCGATGCTCTAAAGCAGGCACAGCTTCCTGCTACAGCGCACAAAACAAGGGGTACAATTATATGTATATCAGCAATTACTGTGAATGCTGCAGATATCAGTACTGCAAATACTGTTATGAAGGTTATCTGCTTAAAACTGCCTTTATCAAGGTTTTCATACTGGCTCACATCAAGTCTTTTGCCTGCCAGTATGCAGCATGCTCCTGTCGCTCTTGAGATAACAGGCACTGCTATAAGGAATTCCATATGTGGCGCTCCTGCCTCTATAAGGCTGTACATTGATGCAAAAAACATGAGAAAGAGTACAATCAGCCATATAACTGCAAAGGCTCCGACTCTTGAGTCTTTGAGTATCTGTTTTTTCTTCTCAAGAGGCGCTCTTGAAAAAATCGCGTCGCAGCAGTCCATATATCCATCAAGATGCATAAACCCTGAAACAAAAAAAGGATATACTGTCAGTACTGCCGCAAGAAGCATTTGGGGAATACAAAGCAACAAAAGCAGTTTTGCAAGTCCGTACCACAAAGCTCCCATAAGCAGACCCAGCACAGGCAGCATTGCCAGCATCTGCTTCCTGCATGCATCGTCCCATATTTTCCATGGGCATGGAATAATGCAGAAATTGCCCCATGCCATAAAAAATCCTTTGATAATACTCATTTCCTACCTCTTGTAATCAAACAGCTGTCCATATGCTACCTCTGTTACCCTGTCACATTTATTTGCCAGCGCTCTGTCTATATATCCAAGAGCCCTGCGGTATCGCTCAGTTAATTCTTCATAAGCTCCCGCATCGGAATATATATAGTCGGAAACAAATACTACATTGGAAGCCCTGTCTGCAATGTATAAAAGCTCATCGGCTATTTTGAGATATGCATCTGTATTGACATTCTCGCCGTCAAACATCTCATTTGACAGAAGTGCAGTCACGCTGTCAAGAAGAAATGTGCCATGCTCGGATGCCTTGTCAAATACCTCTTTTATATTTTTGCCCTGTTCTATTGTTTCAAAGCCCCAGCCATCTCTGTCCTCTATATGACGCCTGATTCTCACCCTGTCCTCTTCATCATGGGGAATCATGGTTGCAACATAGTAAAGAGAGCTTCCTGACTCCTCTGCAAGCTGCTTTGCAAGACCCTGGGCGAAATATGATTTGCCGTTCTTGCAGCCGCCTGATATAAATATATTCATATTAAAAATCTTCCTTTTTGTCAAGCTTATCTAAATAACCCGTATCTATTCCCGCTTCCTCGAAGGTTGCCATATTGCACATAACCCCACAGGCACCTCTGATTACCTGAAATGCCAGAGGACAGCCGCTGCCTTCTCCAAGTCTCATATCGAGATCGAACATTGGTCTGATGCCGAGAGTATTCATAGCATACATATATCCCGGCTCCTTGGATTTGTGGGAGCCAAACATGTAGCCTTTGACCTCCGGATTTATAGTATAGGCGCAAAGGGCTGCAACTGCTGATATATATCCGTCTATAACTGCCGGGATCCCGTAAATTGCTGCACCAAGGAAGGCTCCTGTCATTGCGGCTATATCAAATCCGCCCACCTGGCTTAATGCTTCAAAGACTCTGTCCCAGCCGTCCTCATACGGGGTTATTCTCTTAACAGCGCTGTCTATAATCTGTTTTTTCTTTGCAAGACCTTCACTGTCAAGACCTCCGCCTCTGCCTGCTGTTTTATCTGCAGGCATACCTGTAAGAGCTGACAGTACTGCCGCAGCCGTAGATGTATTGCCTATACCCATCTCTCCGACTCCGATTATATCATGTCCTGTATTGCCTGCTGCTTTAGCAGCTTCAATTCCAATATATATGCCCATCATAACCTGCTGTCTGTCCATAGCAGGCTCTTTGGCAAAATTACGGGTACCATATGCTATTTTGCGGTTTACGATACCCTTTGTAAGACTCTGCCTGCATACTCCGGCAGAGCAGTCATGCACTACAGGGTCAAGTGTCAGAAGCTCATCGGGCAAATCAGCGTTTACACCAACATCTGTAACAAGTATATTTGCTCCAAAGCAATCCGCAAGTGCCCCTACTCCTGTAAGGTGTCCTGATATGTTGATTGTCTGACTGTATGTGACAGACTGAGGTGCTGATGCAATGCCCTCTACTGTTACTCCATTGTCTGCAGCAAATACTGTAATCACGCCTCTGTTTATGCTGTTTTTAACTATGCCTGTAATTCCCGCAAGCTGAATTGCTATTTCTTCAAGGCATCCAAGGGATCCCGGCGGCTTTGCAAGTGCGTCAAGTCTTGCTTCTGCCTGCTTCATAGCTTCACTGTCAACCGGTTTTATTTCCTCTATTATATTTCTCAATTCTGCTTCTGTCATATATATTTCCTTCCCGCAAGCCATTCAAACGAATTTTCAAGATCATAGGCCTCTATGGTTATGCTTGTATTGCTGCTGCAATACCTGTCTGTATATTCTATCACTTTGTCCATATCCATGTTGCCTCTGTCAGGCGAATTGTGTTCATCAGATATGCCATAATTGTTATGAAGATGAATATGTCCTGTATATTCTCCAAGTGCTTCAAACCATTCCTTTATGTCAGCGTTTCCCGCAACATTTGCATGACCTGTATCTATGCAGACTCTGACTCTATCATCTGCCAGTGCCTCCATAATCTCACGCATCATATATGGCTCATCATCAAGAACGTTTTCGATATAAATGGTGAAATTATCCGGCTTGCTGCTCATATATTCATGCCAGAACTCTACCGAACGCTCTATATGCCATTCCTTGAAAAACACAAAAGGCACATATCCTGAATGAACTACCATTTTGTCAATTCCAAGCTGCATACATACATCGTATGCCTGGTTTAATCTGTCCATCGCAAGCTGCCGCGCTCTTGGATCTATTGCCGCGGGATGAAGCTCTGTAAAGGGACCGTGGAGAATATAACGATCTGCGATGCTCATAAGCTCTCTTGTCTTTTTGATCTCATCTTCATCATCAAGCATTACTGATTGACAAAAGCTGTCTATCTCCATCCCTGCTCCATACTCTTTGATTATACTGTCATAATTCTGACCCACAGTTGCAGCATAAAATCTTGTCTTATCTATCACAATTGTTCCTTTCTCAATCAAAAAAACTGTGGTTTATCCACAGTCCGTATTTACTGCACAACAAAGGCCGCCTGTTTATATCACCGTAAACACAGCCTCGTTTCATGCAGGTATTCTGACTCAGTTCTCTATGTCTTATTCGTCTTCCCGATATCTCAGTGACATTTTGAATAAGGCTCCTTCATTACAGCGGCGGGTACCGTACAGGATTTGCACCTGTTTCCCTAAGCATAAAACATTTTTAATTATTTTCACAAGCCTTACAGAATGTCGTATTTTCTTTTTTGACATTCAATAGCCTTCAGACTGCATTCATATGCGTCCTCTGTATAGATATCTGCAGAAATTTTCTCTGCCCACGCCTGTGTTACAGGCGCACCTCCCACCATAAGTATATATCTGTTCCTGATGTTTTTTTGTCTCAGTCTTTTTTCGAGAGCTTCCTGGCCTTTCATTGTCGTAGTCATCATGGAACTTACTCCTATAATGTCCGCATGTATTTTTTCTGCCTCGTCTATTATTTCATCTACAGCCACAGATCTTCCCAGATCATAGACCTGCACACCCTGAGATTTCAAAAAAGACATACATATAGCTTTGCCTATGTCATGCACATCGCCTTCAACAGTAGCCATTACCATTCTTAGCTTTGACTGTTTGTCTGCCTTCTCTATGAATTCTCTATCTATTTTGTCTATGACAATCTCCATGACTTCTGATGCGAAAACAAGCTCGGGCAAAAAAACCTCTCCCGCTTCAAACCTGCTTCCTACCTCTTCCATTCCTTTGAAAAATCCCTTTTCGAGGATTTCCCATACAGAGACTCCCTCTGCATCAGCTTCGTCTAAAACCTTGACTGCAAGGTCTTCATCTGTTTCAATTACTGAATAATATGCGTCTTCTATTAATTTCTGTTTCATCTTTTCCCTCAATCATTCCTGCATACCTATAACTTTTATATTTAAGTTTTGATTAAATATAAAAAACATCCTGCCTGCACATCAGATAAAAGATGGCGAGGAACCCGGGAGTTTCACCCGGCTGCATAGATTTAGAGTCTATGTGGTCAATCCGACCCGTTCCCCATGTGACTTTAATTTATTATACTAAAATTCTGTCTTTTTTTCAATATAGACGCTTCTTAAAAATTGCAATCCACCTATGAAAAATAAGCGGATTGCACTGATAAATTAATGTTTGCTATAATACTCTTCTACTGCATCGAAAAATGCATATAAGTTTTCCCATGGTGAATGAGCAGGTATATCACAGCCTGATGAAATTATGAAGTTTTTGTGGCTGCAGCATTTTTCCATAACATCTAAGGTTGCCTGTCTAACAGATTCAGGTGTACCATTGCACAGTTCAACAGCCGGGTCTACATTTCCCATTGCTATAACATCTTCAGGCATCAGCTCCATCATTTTGCTCATATCAATTGCATTACCAAAATGGTATGCTGCTGCACCACAGTAAACGATTTCATTTACCGATTTAATTGTACTGTTGCCGCAGTTATGATATACTACGCAGAAATAATCATCCTGAACTTCATCTACAATTTTCTTAACATATTCAGAAGAGAATTCCTTGAGCATTGCCGGCTTCATAAGGCCTGCAAGAGGTTCTGCCATAGCAACACCATTAGCGCCTGCTGCCTTATATGCCTTAACATATTTAATTATAAATTCTGTGCACTTTTCAAGGAGTATATGAACAGTTTCAGGATCTTTTTTGCATTTCATCACAAGTTCACCTATATCCATAACTCTTCCGGCCAGTGAAAAAGGTCCTATGCAGCCTGCAAGCAGCGGCTTGTCAGTCACAAGGTCAATAGCTTTGGCGCATCCATCAATATATACCTGAGTTCTGCCTGCGCCAACTTCAGGAACTACTAATGCTTCTGCATCCTCTCTTGTTTTCACAACAGCATCGATAACATTAGGCACTTCATCATCTGCGAACTCAACTTTGCATCCAAAGGCTTCAGCTTCAACCGATAAATCCATATATGTAAGTGCTGCCCAGCAGTCTACTTCTTTTGACAGCATTTCCATACCCTTTGCCTGTGTTTCAGGATCTGCAAGAAGTTCTGTAACCGTTAATCCCATCTTAGATGCAATCGGAAATCCCAAAATAGGAATCGGTTTTTTTCTTTCTGATTCAAGAGCATTATTCATCCATTCTTTCATGTTTCTTTTCATAACTTTAATCTCCTTATTTTTTTATATAGACAAAATCTATTGGCTGACTAAGTCTACCTTTAGCAATTAAAGAAGCTGAGGATATATTTCCTCTCCTAATATTTAAAATGTAAAACATACCTTTTACATTTAAATCAAAATGTTATATCCGGCATTACGAAGTGCTGTTTTGGCACTGTTTATATTCATTTCTTTGTCCATGTATGTTGGCATCCGGTCTATGCTGTTTTCAATTTCTGCTGCAATGATATTAGCTCCGGAAATTGCCATTTTATTAAACAGAAAAGATGCCCCTATATTTTTTACCATATCTCCTGAAGCAAGACGTAAAACTGCCATAATCTGCGCTGCACGTTCCGCAGAAACCCGACAGCTTTCATTTTTCTCCGGAGCAACCATTATTGCTTTAGGCTTTTTTTCAATACTGCCCGATATCAGTTCGGCCAGTTTACCGTTTGAATAACTGCTGTCTATACAGTCGGCAATATATACAAAATGTGAATCACAGTCTGTTAAATTGCTATCGGTCTCCTCATGGCCTGCAACAAAGCATATTGCATCTATTTCTGATGCACAAAGCTCATCAACCTGAGAAATACTGATCTTACCTGTATCGATAACAAGCTGCAGATGATACCTGCCTTTTATTTCTTTTTTTATCCGTTTTGTTTTACAGCATATATCCTCGATTCCAAAAAAGTTGTCAGCATTTAAAGAAATCAGATTCACACCTTTTTGAACTTGTGCCCTGATATTTTCCAATATCTTATCAAATGACTGGCACATGCGATGCTTCAAAGCACCCTGCTTGCTTTTTTTGCAATATTTACAATCCATACATTCCAGACCGCCTGTACTCCACAAAAAAGCTTTACCACCTGTTAATGCAAGTGCTGCTCTGTAGGCAGATTCCCTCAGGTATATCGCTTCACTGGATCTTGGATTTATATCAAGCAGTTTTTCAATATGTGATTTGCTCAGCGTTTCTCCTGACATACATGAGCTGTATGCCGAGTTAATCATATTATATTCTGTACTCATATCGATTATCCCTCTCGATGCTGTTTATTCATCCTTTTTCCGGCTTTTCCGGTATTGAAAAAGAATAATTCAATATATTCCATATATTAATCTATCTTCATTTATGATAATTCACACACACCCTCTTCGCAATATAGCAAAGTGTATGATTAATAGTTATGAAATTGTAACACTTTGTGAAAAAGAGTCTCTGCACCTCATTTTCAAAAAAGACTGGCGCACAAAAAAGCACCCGGCTCTCTCATTGACAACCTGGTGCGAAGCAGTAAAGCTATTTGTTATATATATCTGTTTCTCTTTTTTCAAGGGTGCTTCCATAAGATGAATTAAAGAATGTCTTTGAATACTTGTCCAGTTTCCATTGAGGAACCTGGCATTCCTTGCATGGTGTAAAGGCCCATTTGTTTCTCAGCCATCTTGCTGATCTACAGTTTCTTGAATTGTTGGTTTTGATGGTTTTACCACAATGAGTAGTAAGAACTATATAATCGCCGTAAAGCTGTATTTCTTTTATTCCATGCAGCCTGCCTGTTCTTGAAGGCCATAATTTCATTTTTTCAAGCAGCAGAAACAGCTCTGCTTTTTTTCTGTAATATCGTTTTCTTTCTTTGTTGCTCATTGCCAAACCTCCCAAACACTTTCTATGCAGTCTATACAGCCATCCCTAGCATGACTGCAGTACCGATTTCAAGTAAATCATGCACATATCTGCCTTCCATTTCGGCAGCCGATTCACTATCCAGTGAAAAAGGAATTCCCGGTGCAGCAATTACAGCATTTTCAGAAAGCATATTTTTGCTTAGCCAGCTTCCTGTACATGTCGCATCAGCTATATAATCAAATGCCTTCAGCTTTTTCTCGTCTTCAATCCAGGAATAACCGGAATCCTCAATCTTTTGTCTGAGTTCCTGTTTCTTTTCGTATATATATACATATGCGCCTTTACCTGCAAGATACTCAGCCATAAGCTCGCCTATAATGCCATATCCTAAAACAGCAACATTTTTACCTTTTATTTCACCTGCCATTCGACACAATATTTCTGAAAACCCATACGCCGTCGCTATATTATTATCACAGGCTATACCATTTCTCGTACTCATTGCAATATATCTTGCGTCATCTGCCATAAACATAATGTCAGCGTCATTCATATATGCTTCATATATCCCGTCAACGTCTGTTTTTTTAGTAACAAATGCATCAAAGCCCATTGATGAAGCTATTGCTGCCACTGCTTCTGAAAAAGTATTTATTATGCCATCTCCACTGGTAACAGGAATAACTGCAACCTTATATTCTTCTGCAGCCTGCAGTATTTTTTCTTCGGAATTACCTGAAATATATGCAGCAAGTTCTATATAACCTGCTCCGGTCATTTCCTTGAGCCTTAAGTTCCATTCTGATGCTGTCTTGCCAAGCTCCTTAATCCAATCACTTTTTAATCGTGTCATACCAAAACTCCTTGCATCGCTATAATTTCAGCGGAATTCCATTGACATAAGAAATGCTTTTCCCTGCTCTTTTTATAGTCCTGTATCTGCCTTTTACCATAGCAGCCCTTTCGAGACCTATTCCAATGCCTACCCATGGTTCAAAAATCCCCCAGTTTGCATCCAGTGGATGTGGTCCATAGGCTCCTGAGGCAATTTCAACTCCGTCTGCCACTATATCTAAAGTTTCTATATATACTCCAGAGGATTCTTTTACAAGCTCGTATTCTTCTATTCCTATTGCCTTCATTGCATTTCTTGCAAGGCATTCCAGACGTTCCATCTGCTGACCGGGCTTAACACTGTCAAGCTCTACAAGATTAAGCATTGTAAATTCATTCATATGCTGTGAACCCTGTGATTCTTTTCTGAAGCATGACCCCGCCTCAAATATTTTAACCGGCTTATTTGTGATTCTGTAAAGGTCACGCATAACTTCATACAGATTCGGAGCAAGCATAGGTCTAAGGCATTTGTTATTTCCTACATGGAAGATCTGCTCCCTCAAATGATTGTCATTATCTATATTCATTTTGGACAGCTTTGAAACAGGAATAATCGCCGGCGTTGCAACTCTTGTAAACCCTTCCTCATCTGTCAGCCACCCTGAAAGCTGCTGCTCAATTTTAAGAGTAAGAGGAATATGCTCCGATTCAACCAGTTTTCTTAATTTAAGCTTATTTTCTTTAACAAGATTTTTCTCAGTTTCCCTGTAATATATATCCCTTTCCTTAGAGGAATCAAAGGTTTTTTCTGTTACTGTTTCATCTGCATTCAGCTCTATAAGGCGCTGTTTCTGTGCCAAAGAATAGGTTTCCATGGTATCACCTCTTTATATAATTTCTTATTTCGTGCAATGTCAGTTCCTCTTTAGCTTTAAGTCCGCCAAGGCTTGCATCATGGTTTATAAAAATACCTCTCCATTCATTTTGGGATTTCTCATTGCAGTCACTTATAACAGTTGCCCGGCTGCATATCCCATGTGTATATTCAAGTATGCTACCTTCTGTCATAATATGTTCTCCCTTGCAGGCGATTTTTTTATCTCTTATCAGATATTGTGTATATGATGCATACTCACCTTTATCCGTCTTATTCTCACAGAATCCGCCATTACAAAACAAGTCAAAAAGCTCTTTGATGTAATTCATTCCTGTTGCATGATATACGGCGCTTGGAGTCTGGCTGGGCAGCCTTGCATCGATTTCAATTGCCAGAATATCTCCATCTCTGTCTATCACCTCAAGATCCATTATCCCGTTCAATTTTATCATTTCTGCAATTCTGACAGCCATTTCTTCCATTGTTTTTTTGTGTTCAGGTGATATCATTCTATAACACGATGCAAGATTACAGTCATAGTCATTATCAACAAATATTTCTGTAATTTCATATGTTCTGTAGTTTCCCGGCCTGCCTATTACCTCTATTGAATACGACATTCCTTCAGCAAATTCCTGAATTATATATTCTTCTTTTGTTTTGTTTAAAAATTCAGCGAGCTTTTCTTGTGTGTCAAGCAATACTACTCCATGACTTCCGCTCTCGCCCGAAGGCTTTGCTATATATGGCAGCTGCCCCTGGGGATAGTATTTCGGGCATGGAATATTATTATCAGCAAAAAGCTTATCTGAAATAATCTTTGAAGAAGAAATCATATATGCTTCCCAGTCAAAAGCAAGCCTGTATCCGTTCTTTTCTGAAAGCTCCCTAAGGCCTCTCAGGACATTGTCATTTTCCATTGCAGGCAGGATCATGTCAGCGCTTTCAAGTATGTCTGTCATTTCTTTTTCTCCTGACAGAACATCTCCGCATACAAATTGCGTGCACAGCTTCTGTGCAGGTGCCTTTGGATCCTTATCTATCAGCACAGTTTCAAATCCTGCTTCTTTTCCAAGATATGCTGCCTCACTTCCCTGAAGCTTGCCTCCAACTATCACTATTCTCGACATTTCAGCACCTTTAAATAATCCTTGTATTCCTGTGGTGATGCAGTTTTAAGGCCCATAGTCTGCAATATTTTCGTCACTTCTGCTACAGTCCTTCCTCCATCATCAACATCTTTACTGTTTTGTGCAACTCCGGCAAATCCTTTGTGTGGAGGTATTATAGATGTGACTACATTGCTGCCTGCATTTATTCTGGCTTCGAGTCCTTCTATACCATCAACATCAAGGGAGGCAGGGATTAATGCCCATGGGTACATAATACGCATTAATGAAATTATTTTTAACTCGATGTATCTGTCTGGAGATTTTACATTTTCCATAGGGCTTCCTTTTTGAGGCACAAAGCTCATTACTCTAATCTGGCTCGCACCAATTCTGCCCATTTCTATTATTGAATCCGCTATATCCTCACTCGTTTCGCCTACTCCTGACATTAATCCCTCTTCAATTAACAGTCCTGCTTTTTTCGCATATAATTTACTATTCATGCGTTCATCATAGCTTTGTCCTGTTCGAAGTTGCTTAAATAATCTTTTATTGTGTGTTTCCTGATATAGCGCATACCAATCTGTATCGGCCTTTGCAAATCTGTCTATCTGATCTGCACTTATGACGCCGGGTGAAATCATCACCGGCAATTCTGTTTCTTTTTTTATTTCTTTAACCAGTTCTACAACTGAATTAAAATCGTCTTCATAAAACACAGGATCTTCACCCATAGTAAGATCTACAAGATGTATTCCTGATTTTGCAAGCTCAATAGCTGTATTTAAAACCTCTTCATAGGTTTTTCTGTATCTGTGTATATCGTTTTCGTGTCTGTAATAGCAGAAATTGCAGTTATTCCTGCAGTATGTTGTAAAATATACAAATCCGTATAAAAATATTTTTTTGTCAAACTGATTGTCTCTTACCGTTCTTGCAAGCTCAAACAGCTCCTGTATCGTATCTTCATCATTAGTCTCAAGATAATAGATAATATCTTTTTTTGTAAGTTCCATACCAGTTCTCCTTTATTCTCTGACATCAATCATACATAATTTACAGGTTCTGTGATTTCCCATACAATCCTTACACTCGTTTTTGAGAGGAATGTATTTTTCATCAACAGCAAAATACATTCCAACGCATGATTTTACGGGTACAAGAATCGTATTTTTTCTCAGTTCTATTCCCAGCTTGTCTATATCAACAAGCTGCGCAAATACTTTCATGTAATCAACTTTCATACCGTAAAAGCCCGGTCCGAAGCTGTCACTGATTTCAGTACTCTGTTTGAAATCGTTTTTCATAAGTATTCTTATGGCATCAGTGTAAGCACTCCCCCAAATGTCTGCATACAGCCGTTTTAGTATCGGCATATCGGGGAAATCAAAATCTCCGGCTGTAACACCATAGATATATACGCCTTTGACATTTTCGGGGCTAATCCGGTCAAATGCAGGACATATTATCTCATTGCCTGCAATTTCGAGCATGTTTTCTTTTAGTTTGATTTCATCTTTTTTCAGAAAAACATACTCCGCCTGAGGTCTTATGTTAGGCTCAATCATGTCCCTTATCGCATATGCATCTTTTTTCATGTGTTCAAACTTCGGGCCTTCTTTGTTAATGCCTGCACTTTCTATGAAAATTTTCTCTGCAAGCCTGTCACATTTATTTCTGTCAATCTCATATTTTTGTCTAATCATGTTTTTACCCTAAAATCATATCCTCAGATAATTACTTATTCTATTTCATCAGAATGCCATCGATGCCAAATATACTTCCTGGAAGTTCTTTTTTTCTGCCAGTTCAACATGTTCGACCATATCAGGTATTTCTGCTGCAAAAGAGTATTCTTTCTCGCTTGCCAAAACCATGGAAATGCCTGCACCTGCTGTATTTCCCGCAAATACTATCCTGTCTTTATTTATTTCAGGCAGTATTCCTATGGTTACTGCGCTTTCTTTATCTATATAATTTCCAAAGGCTCCTGCAACTATTATCTGATGAATATCTTCTATCGTTTTACCTACGCCTTCAAGCATAAGCTTTATTCCTGCAGCTATAGCTCCCTTTGCAAGCTGTATTTCCCTTATATCGTTTTGTGTTATTACAATGTCTTCTTTATTTTCTCTGTTTACAAGTATAAACTGGCGTTCTCTTCCAACTTTTATCAGCCTGTCACGAAAGCCACTGTCTAAACCTAATTTATCAACATCATCTGCGCTAATAAGCCTTCCGGACTTATTAATCAGTTTATTTTCAATCATCTGTGCGATGGCGTCTATCAGCCCTGAGCCGCATATTCCCTGCGGTTCACAATCACCGATGGTTTTAAAAAACACATCGCCATCTTTTATTTTTACTCTCTCAATTGCCCCTATCGCAGCTCTCATGCCATGAACAATTGCAGACCCTTCAAATGCTGGTCCTGCTGCAGTCGAACATGCATATGATTTATCTCCATCAACAAGTACAATCTCTCCGTTTGTGCCTATATCTATAAATATTGTAGTTTTGTCTTTATCTAAAAGTCTTGTTGCAACTATCCCTGCAGTTATGTCTCCTCCAACATGCCCTGCAATATTTGCTATTACTGTCACCTCTGCATCATCACCAATATCAAGCCCTGAGTCAGTTTTGTTCATTTTTATTGTTCCCGTGTAATCCGGGTGAAACGGCGCAAGGGCAAGTGATATCGGAGAATGTCCTGTAACAAGATGAGCCATGGTAGTATTGCCACAAATTGCAACTCTGGTAATTTCACTGTTTTGAATATTTGTTTCCTCACAAAGTTCCTTTATAATTGAATTGAGGCACTCTGTTATTTCTCTTCTAAGCAGGTCAAGGTTACCTTCATTTTCCTGGCAGAAGGTTATTCTCGATATTACATCCATTCCGTATTTATTCTGCGGATTTGTTTTCGCACAGGATTTAAGTGATTCACCTTTTTCCAGATCCCATAACATTCCGACTACAGTTGTTGTCCCTATGTCAAAGGCGATTCCTTTGCCAAAACCGTTTTTATCTGCCTCAAAATTATCAGGATAAGAAATCATTTTTGTTTTTCTGTCATTAGCGCCGCTCATCATTGCAGAATCCTTGCATCTGCCGCAGCTGCTGCATATTCCTGTACATTTAAACATATGTAAATACCTGCTTTCTTTATATTACTTTATTTAACTGCTTCCTATGCTTTCTGTAAATCATCAGTTTTAAATAGAGGGGACTTAATGTCCCCTCTGCTGCGCCAGGATAAGTGCAAACTGATTATGCATTCATCCATTCGTTGATATATCTTATGTCATCTGCAGCATTTTCGCCAAATCCATCAGCGCCAATCTTATCCTGCCATCTTACAGTTACAGGTGCTCCACCTACGATAGTCTTGATTTTCCCCTTAAGGCCTTTTTCTTTGAGCATTTCTTCGATTTCCTGCTGATGAGTCATTGTAGTTGTAAGCAGTGCGCTTGTTCCGATAACGTCAGCATCATTTTCAATAGCTGTCTGTACAATCTTTTCACTTGAAACATCTCTTCCAAGGTCTATTACATTGTATCCGTTTGCTACCATAATTGAAGCAACAATACCTTTACCTATATCGTGAAGGTCAGCCTCAACTGTAGCTACAACAACTGTTGCAGCCTTGCCGGCATCCTTGCCGCTCTTTTCGATTTCTGCATTCAGTAATTCAACTGCACCCTGAATAGCATCTGCAGCCATCATTACTTCTGGAAGGAACACTTCGCCATCCTCAAACAGATCGCCAACTTCCATAATTCCCGGTACAAAGCCTTCCTGAATAAATTCACCAGGATCTACACCGGCCTCGATACCCTGCTGAGCAAGCTCAATGCAAAGATCTTTATCACCATCTACTACGGCTTCTTTTGCCTGTGCTAATAATTTTTCATCTATCATGGTATTTCTCCTTTTCAATTAGAATTTAAGACCTGTCTTATTTTTGAATTTTTCAACGCAATTAATCTTCAGATCCAATAATTTTGAAATATTTGCTTTTGCTTCGATTCCTCTGCTTGCTGCACCATAACCCATGAATACTGTAGCGATATCCAGATCCTCTCTGACTTCACGCATAACAACTTCATCTGTAAGGTCTAGCAGGCTAACTCCTAATC
>CAVAON010000048.1:0-6680 GCA_963590215.1 Anaerovoracaceae bacterium
GTGTGATACGATGGTATCGTAGAAAAATTTTGAAAACGTACAGATAAGCCGTTTAGGTTGAAGGAATTCAGCTTAGACGGCTTTTTGCTGTGCGTTTTTTTCTGAAATTCCATTGCTATGTTGATATTTCCGGTATTTTTTTGTAAAATGTATTAGTTAGTAAATATTTAAGGAGCATATATGAATTCTTATCAGAAATATATCAGAAATTTCAGTATTATAGCGCATATAGACCATGGCAAATCAACCCTTGCAGACAGACTGATAGAAAAAACAGGTCTTGTTGCAGAGCGTGATATGAAAGAACAATTTCTTGACAATATGGATCTTGAAAGAGAAAGAGGTATTACAATCAAGCTTCAGACTTCGAGACTTGTCTACAAGGCAGATGACGGCAATGAATACATCTTTAATCTGATTGATACACCGGGTCATGTGGATTTTACATATGAAGTATCAAGAAGCCTTGCGGCCTGTGAAGGTGCAGTGCTTGTAGTGGATGCAACTCAGGGAGTTGAAGCTCAGACGCTGGCAAATGTATATCTGGCTCTTGATGAAAACCTCGAAATTGTACCTGTCTTAAACAAGATGGATCTTGCAAGTGCAAGACCTGATGAGGTTAAGGACGAGATTGAAGAAGTAATAGGAATAGAAGCACAGGATGCACCACTCATATCAGCCAAGGCAGGCATAGGTATTGAAGAAGTTTTAGAATCAATTGTAAAGCTTGTCCCACCACCGTCAGGAGATATTAATGGCAAACTCAAAGCCCTTATATTTGACTCATATTATGACAATTACAAAGGCGTTATCATATATTCAAGAATTTTTGACGGCAAAGTCAAAAAAGGCGATATGATACGCATGATGAATACCGGCATGGTACACGAGGTTACAGAGGTTGGCACATATTCACCGGCGCCTGTTGCATGCAGAGAGCTGAGAGCCGGAGAGGTAGGATATATCTGTGCCAGCATCAAACAGGTTGCTGATGCCAGAGTCGGAGATACCATTACATTAGACAGTGACCCTGCAGATGAGCCGCTTCCAGGATACAAAAAAGTCCAGTCAATGGTATATTGCGGCATATATCCTGCAGAGGGTGAAAAATATGAAAACGTAAAGGATGCTCTCGAAAAGCTTCAGGTAAACGATGCTGCATTCAATTTTGAGCCCGAAACATCATCGGCGCTTGGTTATGGCTTCAGATGCGGATTTTTAGGACTTCTTCATATGGAAATCATAGTCGAAAGACTCGAAAGAGAATTCAATCTGGCAGTAATAACTACGTCACCAAGTGTAATATACAAGGTTGTGCTCAAAAATGGCAATGAGGAATTTATTCAAAACCCTACAAACCTGCCGGATCCTCTTGAAATAGAGCATATCGAAGAGCCTATAGTCAAGGCTGATATAATGATACCTAACGAGTATGTGGGCAACATCATGGAAATCTGCCAGGACAGAAGAGGCAAACTTCTTCATATGGAATATATTACTCCAACCAGAGTTGTGCTTCATTATGAAATGCCACTGAATGAGGTTATATATGACTTTTTTGATGCACTCAAATCCAAAACAAGAGGTTACGGGTCACTTGATTATGAATTTGTCAGATATGAGAAATCAAACGTAGTCAAGCTTGATGTTCTTCTCAACAAAGAACTTGTGGATGCATTTTCAATGATAGTGCATGAATCAAAAGCAAGAGCCAGAGGAAAATTCGTATGTGAGAAACTCAAAGAAATAATTCCAAGACATCAGTTTGAAGTTCCCGTACAGGCCGCGATAGGTAAAGATGTAATAGCAAGAGAGACAGTCAAAGCATATCGTAAGGACGTAATAGCCAAGTGCTATGGTGGAGATATATCAAGAAAGAAAAAGCTGCTCGAAAAGCAAAAAGAGGGAAAGAAACGAATGAGACAGTTCGGTACAGTAGAAGTTCCTCAGGAAGCATTTACAGCAGTACTCAAATATGATGACAACAAATAACAAACCGAAGCTGGGGATATATATACATATCCCTTTCTGCATATGTAAATGCAGATATTGTGCCTTTCTATCATTTGATCATACACAAGATGATATTCACAGGAAATATATTAAAGCTCTGACAGATGAAATCAGAATTTATGGCAGCATGTATGCAAATGAATATACTGTTGATACGGTATTTATAGGGGGAGGGACACCCTCTTCAATAGAATATAAATATATAGGGCAGATACTTGAGGCTATCAGGGAAGCTTTTGATATTGACAGCACCTGCGAAATTACAATAGAAGCAAACCCTGGCACATTAGATAAACAAAAGCTTGAAGCTTACAGAGAATATGGCATTAACAGGCTCAGCATCGGTGCTCAGTCAATGAACGAAGATATTTTAAGAGCTCTTGGCAGGATTCACTCGGTGAGAGAGCTTGAGGATAATTTATTGCTGGCAAGGGAGCTTGGCTTTGATAACATAAATATTGATCTGATGTTTGCATTGCCAGGCCAAACACAGCATATATGGCACGAAACCTTAGAGAGGGCAATAAAGCTTTCTCCTGAGCATATATCTTTTTACAGTCTGCAGATTGAAGAGAACACGCCATTTGCCATGATGTACGAAAAAGGAATCCTCGAAGAGATACCTGATGAAATCGACAGGCAAATGTATAAACATGCAGCAGAACTTCTCACCAGGAGTGGATACAAGCATTATGAAATCTCAAATGCCGCAAAGCCGGGATTTGAATCGCGACATAATCTCAAATACTGGACCATGCAGGAATACCTGGGACTTGGACTTGGTGCAGCATCATATTTTAAGGGCAGGCGATTTCAGAACACAGAGAATATAGATAAATATATCAGAACATCCGGGCAGTGCATATTTGAAGATAGTTGCAGCTGTTTCAAGACAGCAGGATGTATTGATGAATTTCATTTCAATACAGATTTTGACAACGCGTCAGAATTTGTATTCACAGGGCTTCGTAAGACTTCAGGAATCAATCTTGATGAGTTCAGGAACTTTACAAACAAAAGCTTTTTTGAGGTATTTCCGGAGGCAAGAAGCAATATCAGCAAATGGCAGGCTGCAGGCCTTGTTAAATATGATGGGAATATTCTTCAACTCACATATAACGGAATAGACATATCAAATGATATATTATCAGAATTTGTATAAGGAGCAGAATATGGAAAAATATATAATGGCACTCGATGAGGGAACCACCAGCTGCCGCTGTATTTTGTACAACAAAAAAGGCGAGATGGTCAGTATGGCTCAAAAGGAGTTCAGGCAGATTTACCCTAAGGCCGGATGGGTTGAGCAGGATGCAATGGAAATATGGTCAACTCAGATAGGTGTAGCACAGGAGGCTCTCTATAAGGTGAACTGCACATACGAAAACATAGAGGCTATAGGTATTACCAACCAGAGAGAGACTACAGTGGTCTGGGATAAAGAAACAGGAGAGCCTGTATATAATGCGATTGTGTGGCAGTGCAGAAGGACAGCCGAGTATTGTGACAGCCTCAAAGCAAAAGGGCTTGAAACTTCATTCAGAGCAAAAACAGGACTGCCCATCGATGCATATTTTTCAGCAAGCAAACTGAAATGGATACTTGATAATGTGGATGGTATAAGAGCAAAAGCTGAAGCAGGCAGACTGCTCTTTGGAACCATAGAAACATGGCTTATATGGAAGCTTACAGGTGGCAGGGTGCATGTTACCGATTACTCTAATGCCTCACGAACTATGATGTTTAATATAAAGGAATTGAAATGGGATGAGGATATACTCTCAGAGCTTGATATTCCTGAGAACATGTTGCCAGAGCCTGTGCCTTCGAGCATTGTTTATGGCGAAACAGATGATCATATTTTCGGTGGTCCTGTCAGGATTGCAGGTGCTGCAGGAGATCAGCAGTCTGCACTTTTCGGGCAAGCCTGCTTTGAAAAAGGTCAGGCAAAAAATACTTACGGAACAGGATGCTTCCTGCTTATGAATACAGGGCAGCAGCCTGTGTATTCCAAAAACGGACTTGTCACAACCATTGCGTGGGGGATAGATGGTAAAATCAGTTATGCGCTTGAAGGCTCTGTGTTTGTGGCAGGAGCTGCCGTTCAGTGGCTTCGTGACGAGCTTGAGCTGATAGACAGTGCACCTGTCTCAGAGGAGCTTGCAGCAAGTGTGCCTGACACCAATGGCGTATATATTGTTCCCGCTTTTGCAGGGCTTGGGGCACCTTACTGGAATCCATATGCAAGAGGTGCCATATTCGGTCTTACAAGAGGTGCAGACAAATGTCATCTGACAAGAGCAACATTGGAATCACTGGCATATCAGACCAACGATTTGCTTGAAGCAATGAAAGAGGATATAGGTTATGAGCTTTCTTCACTAAGAGTAGACGGTGGTGCATGTGCCAACAACTTTCTTATGCAATTTCAGGCAGATATAACAGGGAGACCTGTCATAAGACCTGAATGCATAGAAACAACTTCGCTTGGAGCAGCCTATCTTGCAGGCCTTGCAACAGGATACTGGAGCGATACAAATGACATACTGCAAAATCTCAAAGCAGACAGAGAATTTGTGCCGGCAATGGATAAAAACAAGAGAACACAGCTTCTTGAAGGCTGGAAAAAGGCTGTAAGATGTGTTCTGGAATGGAGTAGATAATATGGGAGAGATAAAACAGAGAGATTATATGTTTGACACATTTAGAGGGATTCTGATGCTATCGATACCGATGTCGCATTTTACCAAAATGTCAGGCAATCTGTATTCAGAGCTTTATCTTGGAGGTGGATTTCCACAGGCCACCTTTGGAGGGTTCATATACATAACAATTAATGTATTTGTAATGCAGGCGTTTATGTTCCTTTCAGGATACTTTTCAAAAAAACCCGAGAGAGCAAGAGAAACGGCATTTAAGACATTTATGTGGCCTTATCTCGTATTCACTGTAATTTACTTTGGAGTAAGACATTTCTTTTTCGGAAATGCTCATCTCAATTTTCTATCACCGCCGTTTGCGCTGTGGTTCCTCTTTGCATTGTTCTTTTACAGGTTCTTTTTGAAGGATATGGTTAAGCTCAAATGGCTTTTGCCTCTCAGTCTTGTGATGTTTCTTGTTGCAGGGCAGGTATCAGAATTTGGTGATTATCTGGCACTTGGCAGAGTATTTTCATATTTCCCGTTTTTCCTGCTGGGGTTTTACTGCTCCAAAGAAAGACTTGCATGGATAAGAAGGCTCAAGACAAAGCCTGTAGCACTTGCCTGTCTTGGAATCGCGCTTGCGGCCATATCAGTACTTTTATGTATTTATGGACCTAACGTAGGCTGGTATCTGCTTAGAGAGTCAGTGGACAATTTCCCTCGTATGGCATGGTATGAGGATACGCTGCTCAGAATAGCACTGTTTTTCATATCAAGTGGCTGGATAATATTTATGGTCAACATATTGCCTTCAAAGCAGGGTCTTCTTGCATATGTAGGTACAAATACAATGCCTGTATATGTATTCCACCTGGCGCTGAGATATGTGATAGAGTTTTACGGTTTGTATATCGGATTCATATCATGTCTTGTTGTATGCTGGTTTGGGATGATTTCTCTTGTACACAAAAAAGTGCAGAATAAAGCAATATATATAGCTGCAATTATCATTTCAATAGCAGGAATATATTTTATGTTTTCATCAGGATGTCTCTCATCACTTTACGGTTTGTGTCCTGAAAACAGACTCTTTTATTACCTGCTTGTTTATGGCGGCGCACTTATAGCGGGATTGTCATTTGTAACTCCGTTCTGGATCAGGCTTTATGATCTCCTTGTGGACGGACCTGCAAAGCTCCCTGTAATAACAAGATGGCTCAAGGGCCCGGGATTCAAAGAAGATGAAGAAAAACAGATATAGATTTTTAATAGGCTTTGTTGTGATTATATGCTGCATGCTGTCTGTTTCGTGCACTTCTGATATTGATAAGGAGTATGATTTTAAAGCATATGATTTTGTTATTAAAAACAGCAGAGGCACGTATACAGCAGGCCAGATAACTATGCCTGAATCAGTTGAATCCTGCCCGCTTGTGTTTGTTGCTCATGGGTTTAAGGGCACTATGAACAGCGGAGGCGCGGCAGAGCTTTCACAAAGGCTGTCGCAAAAAGGCATTGCAGCAGTGAGAATTGATTTTAACAGCAGGCTTAGGATGGATGCGGATTCTTCTAAAGCTGATGAATATACACTTTCAGATATGACAGATGATGCAGTGCTTGCCATATCGTATTGCATCGGCAAATACAATATAGATGCTGATAGAATCGGGCTTTATGGCAGAAGTATGGGCGGCAGAGCAGTAATGATAATGGCAAATGAGAGCAAAGGATATGACTACAAAGCGATGGCACTTGTCGCACCTGCAGGAAATGATGATGCAATGATATATTATATGGGCGGTAAGGATAAGTGGAACCAGATGAAAGCTCTTGCTGCTCAGAAAGGACATGTCTTCAAACAGGGACTGAAACTCACGCCGGAATGGTTTGATGAGTTCGAAAAGTACAATCCTGCTAAAACAGGATACAGATTTGGAGACAAACCGGTACTGGTTTTTTACAATACTCTTGACAACGTGGTGCTGCCTGATACAAGTCTTGAATGTACTGCAGGATATGAAAACT
>CAVAON010000048.1:6690-16025 GCA_963590215.1 Anaerovoracaceae bacterium
GCATTGTTAAAGTTACGACTGATGATGGTCACGGATATGAGATGAGCTATAAAGAATCAGAGCTTAAAAACATGATAATGAACCGGATTACAGAACATTTTGAAGGAGCATTATGTACGAATTAAAGAAAATAGGAGACAAAAGCTGGTACATCAATTGCTATGCCAGGGTGGGAATATATCAACAGACAGCAACTGATGTATATATAATAGACAGCGGCAATGACGACAATGATGCAAAGGAAATAGAAAAAATACTGAGGGAAAAAGATTGGAACCTCAAAGGAATCCTGAACACTCATGCCCATGTGGACCATATGGGCGGCAACAGATATCTGCAGCAGGTATATGGCTGCCCTGCATTTTCAAGGGGCGCAGAGGCTGCAATTGCATCGCATATGCAGATAGAGCCTGTTATCACGTATGGCGCACATCCTTTCAGGGAAGCCAGGAGCAGCGGATTTTTCGCCAAATCAAGTACATGCTATGATGTTACAAATGAAGAATTTCCAAAAGAAGTTGAGATAATCGATTTGCCTGGACACAGTATAGAACATGTGGGATACAGATTACCTGACGGTACCGCATTTATAGGAGATAGTGCTGTGGGTGATAAACTGCTTGCAAAATATCCTGTGCTTTATGTACTCGATGTGAATAAATATCTGAAAAGTCTTGAGAAGCTCAAGACGATAAAAGCTGATTTGTTTGTGCTTTCTCACGGACAGGTGACATCAGATATAGAGCCCGTGGCACAAAACAACATAGAAAATATCAAAAATCTATGTGACAGGATTGAACGTATATGCAGTGAACCTAAGACTATGGAGGATATTTTAAAATTTATATTTGACGGATTTGGGATGAATATGAACTACAGGCAATATGCGCTCACTCTCGCGATTATAAGGGCCTTTGTTTCCTATCTTGTAGATGACGGGAGAATCGAAGGCATCGTTAAAGACAACAGGATGTTATGGAGAAAGACGATATGAGAGAACTGATAAAATTAGGGCAGAAAAGCTGTTATCTAAAAGGCTTTACAAATACAGGTGTATACATACAAAGTGAAAACGAAGTATATGTTATAGACCCTGGGACTGATGAAAACGAAGGCATGGAAATAGAAAAAATATTGCAGGGCAGAGGCTGGAGGCTAAAAGGCATACTGTGCACTCACTGTCATTCGGATCATACAGGAGCAAATGCATATTTGCAGGAGCTTTACAATTGCCCTGTGTTTGCATACGGCATGGAATCTGTATTCATAAACAATTCGATACTTGATCCGATGGTTGCATATGGAGCAAAACCTATAGATGAGCTTCTCGGAAGCGATATATATGCGCCGCCTTGTGTATGTTTTGACACTAATCATAATGACTTTCCAAAAGAAATAGAAATTGTGATGCTGCCTGGACACAGCATAGATCACATAGGTTACAGGCTTCCTGACGGTACATTTTTTGTCGGCGACGCCCTTATAGACGGAGATATACTCAAAAAATATCCACTGAGCTATGTGTATGATCCGGAAAAAGTGCTTAAAACACTGGAACAGATGAGACAAACGAAAGCAGCGGTATATGTACCTGCCCATGCAGAACCTGTCTCAGATATATCAGATCTTATAGATGCAAACATACAGAATATATATGATGTAGCTGATATGATTTTGTCTTTGTGTGAGAAGGCATCTGACCTGGAGGAAATTACAAACGGTCTTTTTAACCTTTGCGGTATTAATATGAACTGCGAAAAATACATACTCATAATGGGAATTGTCAGAACAAATATCGGATGGCTCAAAGAAAAAGACAGAGTAGAATGCTTTGTCTGTGACAACAGATTATTATGGAGAAATGTGAAATGATACTTGGTATAACTTTTTTTCTTGGATTATTTTTTGCAGCAGGTGCTGTAGCATCGCGAGTGTCTGCAGATGCTGCAAAAATTGAAGGAATTTCAATATCAGTGGCTGCAGGGGCTATGAGTGCCCTTGCGGCAGTAGATATAATTCCTGAAATAGTTGCCGAAATGGGCAGTAACATTATCAAAGCTTTACTGTTTACAGCTGCAGGCATTGTTTTTTTGAAAATCTTAGACAGATTTGTGCCTGAGCATCACGGAGACGAGAAAAGCCCCGGGACTGTGATTCATATAGGCATAGTATCTGCATTCGCAATAATACTGCACAATGTCATCGAAGGGATGGCTGTATATGAGCTTGGGATAGAATCTTTAAGACAGGGAATTATATTTGCCATAGGTGTGGGACTCCACAACATCCCTATGGGAATGCTTGTATATTCAACTCTCAAAAAAGAAACAAAAATAAAAAAATGCATAATACTTTTTGCAGTTATGATATCAACTTTTGCAGGAGGCGTTGTTATGGCACTGCTGGGAGACAGTATGAGCCATATATTTATAGATTTACTTACTTGTATTACTCTTGGAATGATAATATATATCATTTCGTCCGAGCTTGTTCCATATATGGCATCTCACAGAAACTACAAGATGTATGCAGTGGGAATTGCAGCAGGAATTGCAATTGTTGCAGTGTCTGTAATATTTGAATGACAAAAAATAACAGGACGAATCAGGCAGGGCAGATTGTGCTCTGCCTTTTTTTAGTGCTGATTGTCGATGCATGTATGAAAGACCATAAAAAAAGCAAAAAATATCGTAAAAACTATTGACACAACTGCCTGCAGGTGGTAAATTATACTTGTAATTAGCACTCGAACCCAGTGAGTGCTAACAGGAGGAATGTGATGGAACTTAGTGAGAGACAATTGAAGATACTTCAGGCAATCATCGCAGATTTTGTTAATACTGCAGAGCCGGTAGGTTCAAGGAGCCTTTCAAAGAACCATGATCTTGGAGTGAGTCCGGCAACGATCCGGAATGAGATGTCAGATCTTGAAGAGATGGGATATCTTACTCATCCTCATACTTCATCCGGCCGTGTACCATCAGAGAAGGCATACAGACTGTATGTAAATGAGCTGATGAACAAGCAGGAGCTTACGGAGAGCACCAAGAATGTTATAGCAGGGCAGCTCAGACAGAATATACATGAATTTGACAAGACAATCAAACATGCGGCACGTATACTATCTGAGATAACAAACCTTACATCATTTGTTCTGACGCCCAAACAGGACGAGGACGTGCTCAAGTATATAAATCTGCTCCCTGTAGATGACAAGACAGTGGTACTTATGATTGTTTCAGAGAGCGGGAAAGTTACCAATACGGCTCTCAATATCAAAGCACCGTATACAGAAGATGGATTGCAGCTTCTGGCCAAGACCATGACATATAATTTCAGGGGCAAGACAATCAGTGAAGCTCTTAAATCTGACATCATATCAAGCTTTAATAATGATTTCGATGCCATGAGTTCACTGGCAGCCAACATAATGCCCGATTTTATGAAGACTCTTGAGGAAATGCTCAATGTAAACCTTTACATGGATGGCCTCACAAATATATTCTCAATACCGGAATACAACGACATCGATAAGGCCAAGACATTCCTTGAGATGTTCAACAAAAAAGAGGATTTCACCAAAACTCTCATAAACAGAGACAATGGCATAATCATAACAATAGGTGATGAGAATGACGAAGAGATAATGTCCGACTGCAGTCTGATAACAGCTACATACCATGTAGACGGTAAGCTGGCGGGCAAGATAGGTGTCATAGGACCTACACGTATGAGATACAGTGAAGTAACGTCAGTCATTGAATATCTGACGGATAATATAAGCAATACATTCAAAATAACAGAGGGAGAGGATACTGATGAGTGACGCAAAAGATTTAAAAGAAGAGATTCTTGAAGAAGAAGCACCGGAAAAAACAGATGCACAGGAGGAAGAAACCAAAGAAGAGCCTCCCAAGGAAGAAAAAGAAGAAAAAGACGAGGCGCTGGAAAACAAATATCTCAGACTGATGGCTGATTTTCAGAACTTCAAACGAAGAAGTGAAAAAGAAAAAGCAGATGTATATGCATATGCCAACGAGAAAATTGTTTTACAGCTGCTTGATGTAATAGATAATTTTGAGAGAGCTTTGGAATGTACAGATACAGCAGAAAAAGGCTTTGCAGAAGGTATGGAGATGATTTTCAAGCAGCTCAAGGATGTTTTGAAAAACTCTAATGTTGAAGAAATCGAAGCTCTGGGGGTTGATTTTGATCCTAATTTCCACAATGCGGTTATGATGGAGGATACCGAAGAATACGAAAGCGGCAAGGTAAGTGCCGTTCTTCAAAAGGGCTACATGCTTAACGGCAGAGTAATCAGGGCAACTATGGTCAAGGTTGCAAATTAATAACTTTGTTAAAAATGTAAATTGTAAATAGAAAAGGAGAAAAGAAATGAGTAAAGTAATAGGAATAGACTTAGGTACAACCAATTCCTGCGTTGCTGTATTAGAAGGCGGTGAGCCTACAGTTATAGCTAACGCAGAAGGCGCAAGAACAACTCCATCAGTAGTTGGGTTTGCAAAAAACGGTGAAAGACTTGTCGGCGAGACAGCCAAAAGACAGGCGATAACAAATCCGGACAGAACTATTTCATCCATCAAAAGACATATGGGCGAAAATTACAAAGTAACTATAGATAACAAGGATTACACGCCACAGGACATTTCGGCAATGATTTTAGGCAAGCTGAAGGCAGACGCCGAAAGCTATCTTGGAGAGAAAGTTTCAGAAGCAGTTATCACTGTTCCGGCATATTTCTCAGATGCACAAAAACAGGCAACAAAGGATGCCGGTAAAATTGCAGGACTTGATGTAAAAAGAATCATCAATGAACCTACAGCAGCATCACTTGCATATGGCCTTGACAAAGACGAAGCATCACACAAAATCCTGGTATATGACCTGGGTGGAGGTACATTCGATGTATCAATACTTGAGCTGGGCGAAGGAGTATTTGAAGTTCTTGCAACAAACGGTGATACAAGACTTGGCGGAGATGATTTTGATGAAGCACTTCTTGCATTTATGGCAGATTCATTTGCCAAAGAAAACGGTGTTGATTTGAGATCGGACAAGATGGCGCTGCAAAGATTAAAAGAAGCTGCCGAAAAAGCCAAAAAAGAACTGTCATCAGCACAGACAACAAATGTTAACCTTCCGTTCATTACAGTAAATGAAAACGGTCCTCTTCACTTGAATATGGATATTACAAGAGCTAAATTCGAACAGCTTACATCAGGGCTGGTTGACAGGACTGTAGAACCGATGAAAAAAGCAATGGCAGATGCAGGTGTTACAAATGCAGACATTGCAAAAGTTATACTTGTCGGCGGTTCAACAAGAATTCCTGCAGTTCAGGAGGTTGTTAAGAAGGTTACAGGCAAAGAGCCTTTCAAAGGCATCAACCCTGACGAATGTGTTGCAGTAGGCGCAGCAATTCAGGCAGGTGTACTTACAGGTGAAGTAAACGATGTTCTTCTTCTTGATGTAACACCGCTTTCACTTTCGATTGAAACTTTAGGTGGAGTTGCAACTAAGCTTATTGAGAGAAATACTACAATTCCTACAAAGAAGAGCCAGATATTCTCAACTGCAGCAGATAATCAGACAGCAGTAGACATTCACGTAATGCAGGGTGAAAGAGAGATGGCAGCAGGCAATATTACTCTCGGCAGATTCCAGCTTACAGGTATTCCACCTGCACCACGTGGAGTTCCTCAGATTGAGGTTACATTTGATATCGACGCCAACGGTATTGTAAATGTAAGTGCAAAGGATATGGGAACCGGCAAATCACAGCAGATTACAATCACTTCATCAACCAAGCTTTCAGATGATGAAATCAAAGCGAAGGTAAAAGAAGCAGAACAGTATGCTGAAGAAGACAAGAAGAGAAAAGAAGAAGTTGAAGTAAAGAATCAGGCTGAAACTCTTATTTACGAAACAGAAAAGAACATGAAAGAGCTTGAAGGATCACTTTCAGAACAAGAAAAAAACGATATTACAGCAGCCAAAGATGCACTTCAGTCAGCGCTTAATGCAGGCAATATTGATGATATCAAGGCTAAGACAGAAGCTCTTACACAGCAGTTCCACACAATTTCAGCCAAAATGTATCAGCAGGCTCAGGCGCAGCAGCAGGCAGCAGGCGGTGCAGGTCCTGATATGGGAGCAGCAGAGCAGGGCAGTGCACCTGGCGGAGATAATGTTGTTGATGCAGACTACGAGGTTGTAGACGACGATAAATAAGAAATAAACAGTTGATAGCAAGGAATGCCCGTTAGAATTCTGACGGGCATGTCACGTAAAAAGAAGGTAGGTCTTATGGCAGAAAAACGTGATTATTATGAGGTGTTGGGATTACAAAAGGGAGCCTCTGATGACGAAATAAAAAAAGCATTCAGAAAAATGGCCATGAAATATCACCCGGACAGAAATCCTGACAATAAAGAAGCTGAAGAGAAATTCAAAGAAGTAAATGAAGCTTATGCTGTGCTGTCAGACCCGGACAAAAAAAACAAGTATGACAGGTTTGGTCATGCCGGTGTTGATCCTAATGCAGGCTTTGGCGGAGCAGGCGGCTTTGGCGGAGCAGGTGGATTTGATGATATATTTGATATTTTTGGTAATATGTTTGGTGGCGGAGGAGGATATTCTCGCTCCAGAAGAAACGGACCGCGTAAGGGAAGTGACTTGCAGCAGTCGCTTACAATCACATTTGAAGAAGCAGCTTTTGGTACCAAAAAACAGATACATCTTAATAAATATGTTGCGTGTGAAACATGTAGCGGTACAGGAGCGGCTCCCGGGACAAGTAAAAAAACGTGTGACAAGTGCGGAGGCACAGGTCAGATTAAAACATCTCAAAAAACGCCTTTCGGAACTTTCCAGAGTGCTTCGCCATGTGACAAGTGCGGAGGCACGGGCCAGATTAATGAATCACCTTGTACTGACTGCAACGGTACAGGCAAAATAAGAAAAAACGTTACAATATCTGTAGACATTCCTGCAGGTGTTGACAATGATTCTGTAGTATCAATCAGAGGACAGGGCGAACCTGGTACTAATGGGGGACCTGCAGGTGATTTGTACATAGTTATCAGAGTCAAAGCTCATAAGGTGTTTAAACGCAAAGGCAATGATTTATGGATTGATATGCCTATATCATTTGATCAGGCAGCTCTTGGAGCAGATATTACAGTACCTACACTGGAGGGTAAAGTTTCATACAAGGTTCCTGCAGGCACACAGCCTGATACTGTATTCAGACTTAAAGGCAAAGGGGTGCAGTCTGTAAAAACAGGAAGAAAAGGTGATTTGTATGTGAAAGTCATTCTTGAAATTCCAACCAAGTTGAACAACAAACAAAAAAAGGCTATAGAAGCTATGGCAAAGGAAGTCAAAGAAGACTGTTATCAAAAGAAAAGCGGATTTGCACAGGCAATAAAAGACCTGTTCAAATAGAGGTTAAAAGGGGTAAGAAAATAGATGAATTTACGTCTGCCATAATGGCAGGCGTATTTTGTAATGAGCATGAATCTATTTTGTATTGGCGTATTTCTTTGATGGTTTGTATATTGTCAGTGCTGCAAAAATCAGAAGTGCTGTAACAAACAGACTTACAGGATAGGCAAGCATAATTGAGGCAAATGTTTTGTGTGCCTGAAAAACCGTATAAATCCATATAATCCTGACTGCGCATACACCTATGATGGTAAGCACTGCAGGCATTAGAGAATCACCAAAACCCCGAAGGTATCCCGACATGTTCTCATAGAGCATAGTAAATGTATAGGCAGACAATATTATGAGAAGTCTTGTGTATCCGATTTCTATAACCTCAGAATCGTTTGTAAATATCGAAAGCAGCAGCCTGCCTGAAAGTAGAACAAGAGATATTACGGCAGCAGAGGCTATTGCATCTTCTAAAATACATAACAGCAGTATTCTTTTGCAGCGTTTTATTTGGCCTGCACCGTAATTTTGACCTACAAATGTAGTGCAGGCCTGACTGAATGAATTAAGTACATAATATGCGAATATTTCAATGTTGAATGCTGCACTTGATGCGGCTATTACAATAGTGCCAAGACTGTTGATGGCAGCCTGTATCACAATGTTGGCAAGTGCAAACACTGCGCTTTGCAGCCCTGCAGGAAGCCCTATTTTTATTATTTGCAGGAAGCATTTTTTGTCGAAGCGAATATTTCTGACATCTATATGTACAGGTTTGTCTGTTCGAACAAGTAGCACAAACAGTATTACAGCAGATGCTATGTTTGAAATAACTGTTGCAACAGCAACACCGTCTACTGTCATGCCGAGCACTATTACGAAAACAAGATTCAGAGCCACATTTAGCAGACCCGATACCGCAAGAACTCCGAGAGGCACTTTAGTATCTCCAATGCTTCTGAAAATGGCAGCCTCAAAATTATACAGGAGAATTGCAGGCATTCCAAGCAGATATATCCTTATATACAAAAGTGCATAGGGAAACACATCATTAGGAATATTAAGACAGCCAAGAAGAGCTTTTACTACAAGTTCTCCTATGACGGCGATTACGGCACCTCCCGCAAGAGCCATTATAACGGATGTGCTTACAGCTTTGCGGATTGTTTTATTGTCGCCTCTGCCTACGGAATGTGCAATTACAATATTTGCACCTAATGCGATCCCTATAAAAAAATTGAGAATAAGTCCGATGACAGGACTGTTTGCTCCTACTGCAGCAACAGCTACTGTTTTGTTTGCCTTCGCGAAATTACCTACAATAGCAAGATCGGAAGCATTAAAAAGCTGTCCTAAAATGCCGGTTGCTGCTACAGGGAGCGCATAGCGTGGGAGCTTATTCCATATTGAGCCGTTTAGCATATCTATCTTTTCTTTCAAAATCAGTTCACCTCTTTTACACTAATTATTTTAGTGCTTTTTTTAGGCAATCTCAATACTTCAGCAGGCAATTAAATGTGAAAAGATACTTTGAAATCTTTAGAATATTCATTTATGAATAACTGCAGCAGGAAATCACTCAAAGATCTGTTTCTTTACGATACGTAGAATCTGCCACCGTACACTCATGACTTTAGTTGTGAGGCAGACGGCTTTTTTATTAGAGCGCTTGAGTTTTTAGAATTTTTCAAAAAAATTTTATTACTACTTGAAAATATAAAATAATATGATATTATATTGAATGTAACTAGTTTCATACATTTATAACCTGAGTTTTAAGTAAAATGATGGTAAAAATTATATAAAAGGGAGGTAAATGAAATTGAGTAAAGTAGTAAAAGCGGCATATACTGCTGAAGCTGTAGCAGGATTCACAC
>CAVAON010000049.1:0-2932 GCA_963590215.1 Anaerovoracaceae bacterium
ATGCATTGTCAATTTTTACTTTTTTGTTCATAAGGTTGTTGAAATTCCAACGATTAATAGGCTTTTTTATAGAATTTTATGTAACTTTTTGCAGTATGCCTTACTTTTACCTCAAATCGATTCGCATACAATCATTATCCCGTGAGATAGTCTTATATATTACAATTCCTTGATTAAGGTATTTATAATATATTTTGGTAATACACCTCAGTATTTATCCCAAACTAATAGGAGGCATCCTATGACACCTCCATTAAATTTCCTTATTCCAAGTTATTACTCTGATTTCTTCATACCATTTATAGGTTTTACCTCAAATGTATTTTGTGAAAGAACATTATCTGTCTTACTTGTAACCTCAACTACAGCAGTAAACGTATCATTTTCCACAGTCACAGTGACATTAGCTTTAAGACCATAAGGATATGAACCTTTACCAAGTAATTTGGCATCACCTTCAGTATCTCTGTGAAAAACCACCTGACCATCGTCATTTTGAGTATAATATCCTTCGCCTTTACCTTGAACAAATAGTTTTAATACATCAACCCCATCAGCTGCTTTGTTATTCGGATAAACAGTCCCGGCATATCTGAGATCATCACTGACTATAGTTGTAAGGGTGCTGCAAAGCACCTGTGCCTCTGACATGGATACCGATTTGGTATATGCTTTGACTCCAAGTTTTACTCCTGTCACAAGCACCACTGTTACAAGCAGCATAACTATAATTGCAGACAAAAGCTCAACTATGGACATACCCTGTTTATTTCTTAATCTGTCCATAATCAATTTCCCTTCTTAACATAGTAGTAGTAACCGTTGCTCTCATAAATATCTACCTTAATCCCACTATTATCATCAATTATCCCGGTTGAGGTAACAGTTCCTGTACCAGTCGCACTGTCAGCATATTTAAAAGATAATGTATCAGATACTTTATCCTTGACCCTGGCATTTATCTTTGAAGCAACTGTGACAGAGGTAACAAGAAAAGCCACGCTTATGACTACTATTATGATGGATATGAGAGTTTCAACCAGAGTCTCTCCCCTGTTTGTCATCAGTTTACTCATTGGGTACCTCCCTTATCAGTGCTCAGTCCTTCTCTTGTTATGGTGCCTTGGTCGAAAGTTACGGTGGTGGTGGTAGTGGTCGTATTGTAGTAATAATAATCAGTATATTTATATGTTTCTCCCCACCAATAATAAGTACGTTCGTAAGGCACTTCTACATTTTTCGCGGTAGTTTTACTTATTTCTTTCGTTATAGGTATCTGGAGAGAAAGTTTATATCCCTGTTTGTCTTTTTCTCCTTTAACTTCAAACGTTATACTCATACTATATGAGTAATTCGATGTTGTTGCTGAGTTGACCTCATTAAGCAACCCTCCGGTTACGTTCACATCTATATATACTTCATCGAAAGCATCAATGCCTGAACTTTCTACTTTAACTCCACTATTGCTAAGTGGGCTATATTCGAAGGTCCCACCAGTTGTCGTGTCGGTCATTATTTTTGTCAAGACATCGTCAATCAGTGGCTTCAATGCACCACTTACTGTCGGTTCCGTTACTGCATCAGCTTTGTCAGGAGCAGAAGAATACTGACTTGTTTTCGTATACTCAGTCACAGTCTTCGTATATGATTCACCATTTTCTCCCACTATCTCATCCCTGAACAGCTCTGCTGCAGAGCTTGCTGTAAGGTAAGCCTGCTGTGCATCCTTGTTATCATTCAGCTGATGTGCAGCTGTCGTAGCCGCCCCAATTATAACTACACTGACTACAATAGCCACAAGCAGCAGAAAAAGCGCCATGAGTACTGTCTTGCCTTCATTGTTATTAAGTTTTCTCTGTAAATCTACCTTAATCATAGCTCTTTAACTCCTGCTCAAACTATCAAATTATTCAAGGTGCTGTTGTTTCTGCTTCAGATTCCGAGTCCGAACTATTTGCCTCCTTAACAGTCACAACAACAACCATGCTCTTTGTGAATGTCTGCCCGTTATCTGTATATGTTGCCGTAGCAGTCAAACTGGTCTCACCAATGCTAAGTCCACTTACTTTAACCGTATTCCCGGTTCCTGCAACTGAAGCAACCGTCTCGTCATCAACTTCAAATTTCCATGTTGTACTGCCTGTCAGGTCATTTTTACCATTATCTGATTTCACAGTAAACGTAAGCGATTCTTCCTTATCCACAGTTGTTGTGATTTCTGCCGGCACTGCAGTTATAACCAGGTTGCCTGTAATACTTACAAGGGCACTTGCAGTTATATTCCCAATACTTGCCTGTACTGTTACAGTACCTTCCTTAAGTGCATTGAATATAACCTCATAATGCTCTTTTGCTGTAACAAACTTACATGATTCTACTGAAAGCGGTGAACTATCACCCGTCAATTCTTTTCCTTCCTCGTCCAGGAACTTAAATGTCGGTCCAGTAGTACTGCCATCTGTACCTTCATAATTCAAATTCATAGTAATTGTCTTACTATCAAGCATATCAACCGAGTTCATACTGTTTTCCCAATACAATGAACCTTTTGGCCATGTACCATAATGAACATTAACTTTATTACCTGACGTATCTTGCTGAGTCAGTACTGTAGGGAATGGATAATTAACTCCCTCAAGACTCGGATCATCTCCCGGATAGCTGTATTTACCATCTATCTTAGCACCATTCTCTTCAGTTGTAACAAATCCGAATTGTTTCTCAGTTTTGTTAAGCAAATCTATAACGTTTCCTGTTTTACCTGACGCAGCACTAAGCTGGTCGTATGTAACATATGGTGAATTGCCATTATTACTAATATATACATATGCATGTGGTTTATTATCACCATGATTACAATCGCTCAAAACAGTCCTGCCTGTATAATTTTTATTTCCTTTATTCTTATAATCATCGGTATTCTTTACATTAT
>CAVAON010000049.1:2942-14587 GCA_963590215.1 Anaerovoracaceae bacterium
AATCGACCAGGAACCTCTTACCTGATTTGTCCCTGATGCAGGAAGATTTACATATGAATATGAATTTTTCACATATACATCTTTAATTGTTGAGCCTACAAGGTCTTTAACACCATATTCAATCATTACGATTCCACCAGAAATACCACCAATCCATATGTTTGTGCTGGTATGATTGGTTTTATACGTATTCATGGTGCTTTTTATATTTCCGCCGGCATAGCATCCATCTATTGTAGCTCTACAATTGCCTATAAGACCGCCTACTCTCAGATTTTTATATCCGCTGTTATAATAAGAAGCTGCAATCGTAATATCGTTTACTGCTGTACATTTGGATATATTCATATTAGATGCACCTGCAAGTCCGCCTATAGAGCCTCCGCCCCAGCCACCATTCTTATCACGATGATCCCATATTTCATATCCCGATACTGTGCAATTCAGTATAGTTGCCCTATCTGTTCCACCAGTTTTTTCAGTACCCTCTGCAGCAAAGCCAACAAGACCTCCGACACAATACCATTTATCACTTACATTGGTGATTTCTATGTTGTTTTTATTTTCAGAATACATTACTATATTTTCTAATTTTGCACCTATAGTAATGCCGAACAAACCCACCATTTCTGTGTTACTTGCTATCTCTATATTTTTAATCGCATACGAATTGCCTTCATATATACCACCAAAATATACTATATATGCATCTCCTTTATCACCATTATTGCCATCTCCTTCAGTATAATGCATACTTCCTATAGGGGTAAACAAATTGTTTGCATTTCCCTGTTTATCGACATCATGTGTCTGATTCCATGAATAATCTCTCTTCGGGTTGCTAAATGTCTTATTAACTTTATTATATCCTTCAATTGTAGTTGTAGTAGAGTTATTGCTAAAGCTATAGTTGCTAAAAGCATAAATCAAATACGGATAGTTTATATACTCGTTACTTGTATCGTCCAAATATGTCGTGGTGTTTTTCTTATCACTGTTCCAGTTAATATACTGCAGCTGCTCTGCCGACCTCACATCATACTCTGTACCTTCCGTACCCGGAGTGTTTTCATTGCCATCATATCCTACCTTGTTCCCTGTTAATTTGGTCTCAAGCTTGAACGAGTTTGCAAAGAACGGGCAAACGGTATATGTATAAGTTTTATTGTTATAAGTAAGCTCCCATTTACCATTAGCTACATTCTTATCCAGATATAAATCTTTATCAGTGTCGCTGTTACCTGTCGTATATGCAACAAATGTATATCCTGAAACCTGACTGGCCATTTCGCTTTGCACAATTTCGTTCTTTTTAGGATTACTTGCAAAGCTTGTCATTTTAAGAGTTGCCTCTTTATCTTTATCTGTCTTGTAATAGTAACCATAACCATAGTCAGTTACAATCCCGCCATCATCGTGGGCCGTACAAAGCGAAGATCCGCCTATACCGCTATTTCCTTCAATGCCAAGATACCTGAAATGATAACCTTCATTAGGCCCACCTTCCTCGTGTTCCCAATAGAATACGCCTACATCACCAAGCCGTGTCTCTACAGGCCAGTTACCATAATGAACATATTTGCCGTCCTTTGTAACAACTGCAGGATATTGATATATATTCTCCTCAGTTGTCTTACCATGATAAAGTGAATTTCCTTCATCAGTTATTTTCCTATTTTTTTCTTCAGCAATTTCTTTCAGTTCTGCAGCTTTCTTTCCCCTTGCTCTTGTATCTCCCGCATCTATCTTGTATGCACTAAGTTCACCGATATAGTAATACGATCCATCATTGAGATAATAGGAATTTTCTACATTGCCTCCTGTCGGAGCAAATCCATATCCTTCGGCACTACCTGATATTGTAATTGTAACTGCACAGTATGTAGTATTTAATCCTCCGGAGTTCTCACCTGCAAAGCCTGCTGCCGATGCGACGCCTCCTCTGGCCTCGGATATTTTAAGTCTGCCTATCGAATAACAATTCGTGATATGACCTGTATTTCTACCTGTAAAGCCTCCTACGCCTACTGTAGCATAAGTCTCTGAAACCTGCATAACAGGACATTCTGAAGAGCATTTTTTCACAGTACCAGTGTTGTATCCTACAAGTCCGCCTGCATAAAGCTTACTGCTCCTGTAAGCTGACAATCTGAATGTATACCCTGCAACAGCACAGTTATTTATAGTTTTAGTATTCCTGCCGCAAAGCACACCTACATAAGTTTTAGCTTTGCTGCCTTCTATTGTTTGGGTAACCTTTACAGAACGCTCGATATCTGTACCATAATCACTTGCTATTACAATGTTCCGGAGCTTTCCTTTGCTGTATCCGAACATACCGGCATAATACCCGTCAGTAGCCACAAATGAAACTCCCTCTATAACATGGCATTCACCGTCATATGTTGCCTTGAAAGAATCAGCTCCATCTACACCTATAGGTGACTGTTCGCTCACATCACCACCAGTATAATAGGTTTTCCAGCCATAGCTACCATACTTTATATCAAGTTCCTGTTCATATGTACTTTTCTCCGTCTTATCCGCATAAGTAGAATAATACAAAGACATACTGTAAAGCTGTCTTGCTGTGCGCACATAAACATTCGAAACAGTTGATGGTTTAGATGAAGTTACCGTCTTAGCAAAATGAGGGTTATAGTAATATGTTTCTGTACCTTTTTCACCAGTTATTTTTATCTCCTGATAAAAATCAGGATCTGCATAAGCCGTATTTACAACCTTGTTTGGGAATTTTAACAGATAATATCCATTTGTCCCGGCTGCTGAAATATTTACGGCATCACCTTTTTTAAGAGTCACAGTATCTGTATTATTTCCATCCTTATATTCAACTTCCACATCGGCTCCTGGTTGTCCATCATATATAATTCCGTAACCGTCGCCTAATACAGTTTTTGTACCTTCAAGCGTATTAAGGTTGGCACCGTAAATTCCGTAGCTGCCTCCTTCATAATTCTCATAATATACAGGTCTGCCGCTTTCAAAGTCAGCCTTCCAGTCACCGTAGTGCTGTAATTTGGCGAGCCTTGGGAATGAGTAGTCAGTAAGACCCTGATCCATCAGGTTATATGCAACAGTATTGTCTCCACCTGTATCTGATGCAAAGTTCTCATTAAGAGAGTTTACAAATGTTGCTCTGCTGCTCATTTCGGTATATGATTTCGCCCACTTATCATGTATACCTTTATTAATATGCCCTGTATTCAGATAATATACATCGGTCACTGTATCATTCCCGCTGCTTACTGCATATATATCTTCTGCATATTTTTCAGTCTTTCCATCAATCTCATATGGCATATATGCACATGCTGAATATGAATCCTTCATTGTTCCAACTGTTTCAGCAACAAATCCCGCAGCTGTCTCCTGGGCATAGATATATCCAGCGCTGTAACAGCTGTTAATACTTATGTTGCTGCTATTCTCTGCTGCTCCAATCAGGCCGCCCACCTTGTCACCATAAAGATAACAGTCAGCATATGACTCCTGCAAAGTCAGAGTGCCTTTGGCATATCCCACGAGTCCACCTGTAGTACCTGTCTTCGTTTTTCCTGCAACAGTAGCTGCAAAGCTTTCCTTAATCGTGACATTTCCATCTGTATATCCAACAAGGCCGCCGACATATGAATTACTATTATCACCAGTTACCCATATATCTTCTTCATTTTTACCTTCAAGATCTCCTTCCTGTTTGGAAAGATATACCTTGCACCCGTTAATTTCAACACCACTACTATTTATCGTACCGGCAAGTGCTCCAGCGTGATTACCTCCTGTTATCTGTGCACCTGAAAGTGTTATATCAGTCAGACTGCTTCCCTCAAATGTATCAAACAGGCCTTTTTCTGTTTTAAGACCATAGATTGCAGGATTAACAGTGTTGCCATCCTCGCTTTCATAACTTCCTGTATAACTGTCCAGATTCTCATTTGTAATCGCCTTATATACACCATCGCCATACAGGGAATACCAGTCGTCGGTGTTATCTTCGTCGTTCTCAAAGTGAAGGTTGTTTTCCTGAACAGCCTTCGTAATTCCCGTTACTTTACCATTTTTAGCTTTATTGATTCCAGAGCCTTCATCAAGGTTTTGCAGATGTCTGCAATATTTAATTACAGCAGTATCCTTGTTTTCATTATCGCCTTTTATCTCAGCAAAAAGGCTGTTTGTTTCGTCTTTAACTTCGGCGTTATCTACAAGGTCACTGCTACTCTTCATAGTTACAGTAACAGTAATATCAGAGCCTGCAACAAGGTCTGGATATCTTTCCTTGAACCGGTTGTTTTTCTCTTCCTTTTTATTCATTTTATCCAGTACAAGATTATAAGTCCACCTTGCTCCCACAGCCGTGAGTTCGTTTTTGTTTATTGTATCTGTTGCTTTATTTCCAAAGCTGTCTTCTATTACTACTTCAAATGTAACATCACCTTCTACCAGTCTGTTACATGTAATAACTGCATGGAGAGTCTCCTCGTTATATATTACCATCTTAGGATCGAATTCATTGGTCACGATATTTGCAACAGAGTCTCCACCATAATATCCTATCCATGCCCCAGCTTTTTTACGCTGTTTTTTGTCACGCAGCCTATCAAAATCATTCGGAGCATACTCCATATCTTTTTCACTGTAAAAAACAGCATATACACTGCCATTTGCAGGGTCAAACTCCACAACCCAGTTATTATCCCTTATTTCCTTCTCAATTCGGGACTCAGGTAATATAACTGATGCAATATCCTCCACTGATGAGCTGACATAGTACAAATCATCTGCAGTTCTTGTGCTGTCTTCTGCTGAGTCACAAGGTATAAGGTTAAGAGGCATTATTGCAGTATTTCCTGTTTTATCCGGAGTATATAGCTCTGCCCTGCCGCTTGCCGTCAGCTCTGTCAGGCGGTTTTGTGCTGCCATATATATGATCTCTGCCTTACTGTCAAGCTCACGCTGTCTCAGCTCCTTTTGCAGGGCTATCACTCCCATAACAGAAAGCCCCAAAAGCACTGCAACTATAGCTACAACAAGCAGAGTTTCAAGCAATGTAAAGCCCTTCCTGTCTCCCGTTATTTTGTTTTCCCTGTGTCCCAAAATATTTCTCATGATTATCTGTTCGCCTCAAAGAATGTAATACTGATATACGTTGTAACAACTCTCCTATCTGTAGCTTCTGTTGTCTGTATTGTCAGGTCGTCAATCTGCATAGCATACTGTGACTTATAGAGCTTGTCTATAATTGCTCTTGCCTGTTTGTATGAGGATGTCTCATAAGTAATGTTTACAGGTCTTTTTACTACAGTATCTTCAAATACAAGCTCTCCGAAATCCATAGAGTAATCTATAGTATTTTTCATAATCCTGTAAAGCTCAGGCATCAGATTAGTGCTGTTGTCATATGCCGCTACAGTTCTCCTGATACCCTTGGCCTTGGCTTCTTCTATTTCTTTTTCCATCATGGATACACGGGCAGCCTTGATCTGGTTCTGTTCATATTCAAGCTGCACTTCGGATTCCATGTTTTTGTATTCTGATACCTTGTCATTGATAGGCTGCAGCACGAATTTGTAATATCCGAGGCCTATCACAAGCACTGCCAGCACCAGCAGCATTATTTTCTCTCTGTTTGTGAATTCTTTTCTCATTGTGCTGCCTCCTCTTCCTGCTGCAGATAGATAGTCACAGAGAAGCTCAGCACTGAAGCTGATTTATTCTCTTCTGTCTGAGCAATATTAAGCTGTGCGCCTGATACAATAGGACTTTGTTTGAGGTTGCTTATCATCCTTGATATTTCCTCAAGATTCATTCCGTCCATTGAAACCTTGGCTGTGCCGCCATAAATCTCAATACTCAGGACATCGCCGCGATTCATCATTCTGGATTCTATCAGATCCAGCACCTCTTTACGGTCTACACTTACATAGCTTTCATCCTCTGAATCGGATACAAAGTTCATTGAGTATGCTCTGTATTCAAGGAGTATATCATCATAATCTCCCACCTTGTCCAGGAGCTCCTGATTCTGCTGCTCAATGCTGCTGTAAGCAGATTCAGCCCTGTCAAGTCTTGCATACTGGTCATATACACAGAACTTGACTACCAGCACAACAAGTATGATTATTAGAGCCACACCTATTGCCAGTGTTTTGCCTGTAGCCCGCTCTTTGCCGCAGGCCGCCATATTTATAGCTGTCTTGGACGGATATTTATTCTGTCTGCCACCGCCCAGATTCTTCCTTAAATCAGTCAATTTCATATCTGACCTCCAATCACAAGCCCGCAGCTTTTTAAGAATATCTCAGGTCTTTCAAGACCCAGGTTGCCGCCTGTAAGCTCTGATGCCTGATGCATATTAAGATTAGTCTGCTCTGATATTGTCTTCACAAGTATGTCAACCTCAGCTCCTCCTCCGCAAAGATAAATGTCGTTTAACTCCGCCTCTCTGTTGTTGTAGTTAAAGAAGTTGACAGCCTTCATAATCTCTACCGCAAGCCGGTTATATACATTCAAAGCCATATCACTCTGAAGCACTACATTGTAGTTGCTTTTTTTGTAGATCTGAGCCATATGTATATCTATACCGCACTCATCTGCAATGAGCATATCCAGGTTCCTGCCTCCAACAGCTATATTACGCATTGCGCTGTATTCACCATTGTGGAATATGTGAAGTCTGGTATTGCTGTGACCCATATCTGCAATGCAGAAATCACCATCAAGACCACCTACAAGGTTTGCATATGCGCACTCCTCGGGAATTGCTGTCCTGAGCTTGAATCCTGCCCGTTTAAACATGACAGCATATTCCTCTATCACGGATTTTAATGTGGCACATATGAGCAGTCTCATCTCATAAGGCTTGCCCTCATCGTCTGCAATCATCTCTCTCAAAGCATAGTCGAAATAGTAGTTGTGTTTCTCCTCCTTGAGATAGTCTTTTAACTCATACGGCAGATTAAACATAAGCTGCTGCACATTCATTACAGGCATAGTCACGCTTCTTGTTACTATCTGTGATGCCGGAATTATAACGGCGGCATCTGCCCTGGGTATGTCGTTTTTCTTTGCGATGTCTCTGATAAAATCAGCCATGGCATCCATCGAAGCTATAACTCCATCCTTGACTGTGTAATCAGGCACCTCAGCCTCAACACATGCCTTGATTTCTCTGCCGGATTTATGTACCATTTTCAGTGTACTTTCACCTATATCGAATCCTACTACCTGTCTGCCCAAATCAAGTTACCTCTCTTCCTAAAACAATCCAAGATAAAGATCTATCAGTTCATTGCCAAACAGCATACAAAATACTGCTGCCAGCGCTATTGACGGTCCCCACGGGAACGTCTTATCCTCAGACTTTATAACCAGTCCTGTTACTATCCCTATAATGCATGCAATGAAAAGGCAAAGAAGGTTTGCCTTCCATCCAAGAAATATTCCTGTCATAAATATGAGCTTGATATCTCCTCCGCCCATAGCCTCAATACCGCGAAGCTTTTCAAAGACAAGCACGATAATAAGCAGGAGCAAAGCAATACCTATACCGCCAATCAAATCATCCACAGCCACCCTGACCGAGCAGTTTAATATGACAAAGAATACTATACGCACAAGCAGACCGGTAATGATAAACCGGTCCGGTATAATACGTCCCTCCAAATCCGCGAATGAGCATACCATAAGCAGGCACGCAAAAATCACAAATTCGAGTGCTTGGAGCGATATATTAAATTTAAGCAGTATAGCTGCAAAGAGTACAGCTGATATGATCTCTGCTATAACATGGAGTTTGGATAAGCTCCCACCGCAATAACGGCATTTACCTCTGTGAGCTATGTAGCTGATGACCGGAATTAAATCAACTATGCCCAGGGTATGACCGCATAAGTCACAATGTGAACGACCCTTTGATATGGGTTCATTATGTACTATACGCCAGGCCATGCAGTTAAGGAAGCTGCCCATGCAGGCTCCAAGGAGGAGTGCAAGGAATATGAAATAGCAGGTTATGTATGGGGATGCATAGAGCATAAATACCTCCGAATAAGGTAGAAGGTCGCCAACCCAACGACCTTCCGATTGTTTATAATCTAATTATTTTATTAATTTCCGCCATTTCCAGATTCATTACCTGTTCCACTGCCCTGCTGAGTGTTGTCTTGCGCGTTTCCACCAGTAGTACTGTCAGTAGCTCCGAGCGTCCATGTGTATGCATCTCCACCATTTAGTTTTTTCGGCGTGTAAGTTATTTTAGCGTTTGTTTCATCTAAAGCATACCCGTGGTTAGTTCCTTTATAATTCAATTTAGCTGGTGCTGTGAATGCTGCTACCAAGGCTGCTTTGCTACCCAAATCAACATCCTCAGTTATTATTTTAACCTGAGCTTCAGCATATGCAGCTCTGATATTAGCTACGTCAGCTGCTTCCTTTGATTTAGTTAATGCGCCGTTAAATGTAGGGATTGCTATAGCTGCAAGTACTGCTATGATAGCTACAACAATAAGCATTTCCATTATTGTGAAACCTTTTTTGTTTGCTTTTTTCTTAATCATTTTTTTAATCTCCTTTATCAATGTTGATTATTAAATATATACACTCTTCTCCGGGCTGTAGAGAAGAAATAAGTACCTTGTTCATTGTAATTTACATTGCACCGTACATAGTAAACATAGGTGCATATACACACAGCAGCATAATTACTGCAATCACCGCAAGACCAATCGTAATTGCCGGTTCAAGGATGGATAACAGTCTCTGGGAATATACCTCAACCTCGTTGGAGAAATAATCTCCCACAACATCGAAGGTCTCCTCCATAGAGCCTGACCTCTCTCCCACACCTGTCATCTCGGTGAGCATATTGGAGAAATAACTGATCTCTCCCATACAGACTGTCATGCTCCTGCCCTGCTCAACACCCTCCTTGACCTTGCGTATTGCAAGAGAGAATGTATAATTTGAAACAACCGACGATGTTATATCCAGTGCCGATGTAATCGGCATACCTGCCGCTATCATGGTTGACATGGTATTTGCAAACTGGGATGATACATTCATCATCGTCAGCTTGTGGAGAGGCGACCTGCGCAGCCTGTAATCAGTAATCCGCCGCTTGCCTGATTCTGTCCTGATTGCATACTTGTATGCTCCTATGAGAGCTGCAATGAATGCAAGTATGACCCACCAGTACCCGGTTATAAAGCGGCTCAGAGCAATCATACCCTTGGTTACTCCCGGCAGCTCTATGTCCATATCCTCGAATGTCGATATGAATACAGGTACCGCTACCGCCATTATAATTATGAATACTATGATGGCAACACCTATGACTATGGAAGGATAAGTCAGCGTACTGATTATCTTTGCCTTCATCTTGGCAGTACGGTCATAATATCTGTGAAGTCTGGCGAAACAGTGTTCGAGCGTACCCGACTGCTCGCCTGCCTTGACCGTCTCTATAAACGTGGTCGGGAGTGATGGTGCGTTCTTTTCGAAGCTGGAGGCCATACTGTAACCTCCTTCGATGTCCTCTGCAACACTCAGCAGCATCTTGTTGACACTTTTGTTTTTGGTCTGAGCTGCAACCATCTGCACACATCTACCTATAGGCAGTCCCGATGATAATATGATTTCAAACTGTGAGCACATCAGTGCGAGTTCTTTTTCTTTGATTTTGAGCCTCTTTGGAGAGACAGTACCTGCAGTGTCCTGTTCGGTAACCTCCTCGATAGCGGTAACGATGCTGCATGTATCTCTAAGCCTGGTAACAGCCTCGTACTCATCATATGCTTTGATTACTCCTGAAACCTTGACACTGTCTGGTGATATTGCTTTGTATCTGAATGTTTTCAAATTATGTACACCTGCCCTTAAAAAAAACTCTGCACCTTGCAGAGTTTCGTAGGACAATGCAAAGATTATAGGCTCTGCAGCTGGCTGTCATCCCAACAAGGGTAAGACCCTATAGCTTTGCGTCGCTGTCTTTCGACAGTTTTGCCCTGATTAATTCACTTGGTGTAAGTATACACTCCATGTATGAGTTTTGTCAACAAAAAAGTTATTTTTTACAAAAGAAGTTTTTAGGTTTTTTTGTGGCTGCCATGAGAGCAAATTACGGGAACAATGTATGATTTAATGCTCATTCATCACAGATTTTGTATTGTTTCTGCAGACAGCCCTGAGATTTCAGCTATAATACCAATGCTAACACTTATTCCTTAGCCATCATCAAAGCCCTCACGCTTCATAACCTCACCGTATTCCTCTACTGTTATTCCCGTAAGCATACCTATTAAGAAAATCCACAAGAATACCTTTTCCCATTGCTCTCTTTACAGATCTCTCTACAGCATCTTCAAGTCTCATACCTTTATCAAAATATTCATTCACAAACGATACGAACATACTGTATTCTCTAAGGGTCTTGCTTTTTTTCAGTATTTCTCTGTTTTCAGCATAACATATATTATAGTCATTTACCACCAATTCTATCGAATTTGCAGGTGGGTTCTCTGTATTCTTTACAACCGTTAAAATTTCAATGTTTATAGCTGGTACTTGACAAAAAAACGAGAGCTAAATCACTTTGAAAATTCTTCACCTTATCTGGTCCATTTCCTTGCAGTATAGCTGCACTGTTTCAAATTACTTTGTGTCACTACCTTGTTCCCGTCATATACGACTGCTTTTACCTTGTAATAATACTTAGTGCCTTTTTCACCTGCTGTATTGATATATGTCTTAGAAGTCTTCGTCTTCATAGCCTTGTAATTTGAAGCCTTCTTCACAGATCTGCAATATTTATACTTAACAGTATATCCCATATCATCAAGCTCCTTGATCAGAGACTTGCTCTTACTGTTCATTTTAACAGTAACCTTAATATTCTTTTTAGATGTCTTAGATGATACAGCGCTTAATTTAAGCTCCTTAACCAGATCCTTTACCTTATCAGTATTTTTTCCACTGTCAGCATCGCCATCAAGCTTGACCTCTCCGGTATCTACAAGAGCAAATTCATTGAAATGAGGTGTCTTAAATTCATAGAAATCTTCCTTGTTCTGTGTAATTCTCTTACCTTCAAGTTTTTCCAGTCTGTCACCCGTTATATGTACTGCAGCTATATCCTTGTCTTTAAGAGCTGCAGGCACTGCAAGTCTTACTGTCATATATCCCTTGAACTCTGATATTACAGTTTCTCCCGATTTAACAGTAAGCCTGAATATCTGTCCATTTGTACCTACCATAGCCTTTTGTGAATCTTCAGGCTTTGATACCTTTGTTATCTCTATTTCAATTGTTTTGCCTGAGGCTTCGCCTACTAGCTGGTCTAAAGTTACCTTATCAAGGTTGATTTCTTCTTCATCAGTCTTAACAGTAACAGTTGCAGAAGTATCCTTTGATATGGTTTCAAGTGTGCTCTTATCTATTTCAAAGTTAACTGTCTCAGCGCTCTTTACAGATGATGCATCAATAACTACCTCTTTCGAGTTGTTTTCCTTAGCCTGCTTTATCATCTCTTTAGCATTCTCATCAGTTACTGTTGCAGTAGCTGTGGTTCCTGATGTTTTAACCTCTGCAGGTGATGTGGTGGTCTTGGTATCTGTGCCTGCTGTTGTTAC
>CAVAON010000050.1:0-14583 GCA_963590215.1 Anaerovoracaceae bacterium
CCTTTTCTACCTCAAAATATCCGTTCATCTGTTACCCAAATTTTACTATATTGGAACCGAATTTACAAGCACTTTCTGCTGCTAAAAGTTAAAAGCAATCCTTTAGTTTTGCGAGCCTCCACGCCAGCACAAATCCCCATAAAAAATAGCCCTTAAAAGGGCTGATTTTTCGTGTAAATTTCATATTCACCACGTTCGTGCTGTTTGCAAATCGTGCTCTTCGGGCGAATTGTTATGGTGGAGATGGCGGGAGTCGAACCCGCGTCCGAAAGTATTTCCACAGGAATTTCTCCGAGCGCAGCTGATGATTTAAAATTCGCCTTTTTAAGCACCCGTCAGCAGGTTCATAAATCGGCTAGTCCGTTGTTCCCTGGCAAGGCCGGACTCACTTGTCAGGTTTTCCTGTATGATCGATGCCAGGCCCCATACCTACAGGTAAATATGGGCTGACACGCGGTGCAGAACTATGCTGCTAATGCGAAATTGTTGTTATTTTTAGCGTTTATATTTAACGTGTCCTTTTTAACGCAGACTGGACAAACTGCGGCTCGCTTATCCGGTTTCCACGCCCCCGTCGAAACCTTTACATCCCCTTAATATTTAGCGGCTTTGGCCATTCTCCTCTCCGCATCACGTTTGGCAATATCTTCACGCTTGTCATAAAGCTTCTTGCCTCGCGCAACAGCGATCTCCATCTTGGCTCTGCCGTCTTCATTGATATATACTGTAAGCGGTACAATAGTAAGCCCTTTGAGTGTCGTATAACCTATAAGCTTGCGTATCTCCTGCTTGTGAAGAAGCAGCTTCCTTGGCCGGGTTGATTCAACATTAAACCTGTTTCCCTGCTCATAAGGACTTATATTCATGCCATAAACTATCATCTCACCGTTCTCTATTTTAGCATAGCTTTCCTTGATGCTTACCTTACCGGCTCTGATGGATTTAATCTCAGTGCCTGTAAGCACAAGACCCGCCTCATAGACCTCTTCAATAAAATAGTCATGTCTTGCTTTTTTGTTGTTTGCTACAAGTTTTTTGTTTCTCTTCATCTCAATCCCTATATCTTACCTATATTTTTGAATGGGAACAGTCTGAAAAACGCCTTGCCGACGAGAGCTTCCTGTTTGACACATCCGACCTCTTCAAATCTGCTGTCTATACTGTTGCCTCTGTTATCACCCATTACAAAATATTCACCCTCAGGCACAGTCATATCTATATCCCCGGGCACCACTCCCTGTTCTCTGATATAGTCCTCCTCTAATAGCTCTCCATTAATATATACGGAATTATCCCTGATTAAAATGGTGTCGCCAGGCAATCCTACTACTCTTTTTATGAGAAGCTTTTCCCGTCCATTGTCCTGCTTCAGTTCAGAATGAAGCACCACTATATCACCACGCTCAGCCTCGTGATTTTTGTAGATCATCTTGTTCATAAGAAGATAATCCCCCGGCTGCAAAGTGTTTGTCATAGATGTTTCATGCACCACCACAGGTCTCACAAACTGTATAACCACAATAGCTATTATCGCTGCTATTATTACATCCCTTATAATTTCTTTCATCAAATCAACCCCTTATAATTTCCCTATATCCTTAAACGGATACAATCTGAAAAATGCCTTGCCTACCACATCGTCTATTTTAACGCAGCCGACTTCCTCATATCTGCTGTCTATGCTGACACGCCTATTATCACCCATTACAAACAGTTCACCCTCGGGCACCGTAACCTCAAGCTCGCCTGGCACCACTCCCTGTTCTTTGATATAGCTCTCGTGGAGAAGCTCCCCATTTATGTAAACACAATTATCAGAGATTTTAACTGTATCACCCGGAAGACCTACAATCCTTTTAATCAGAAGCTTTTCGCTGCCGTCTTCTCTTGTGAGGGAGGAATGAAATACAATTATATCTCCATGCTCCGGTTCTCCAAAGGTATATGCCTGCTTATTCAGAAATATATAGTTGTTCTCATTTAACGTATTCTCCATGGAGCTTTCTTTGACTATTGTCGGTCTCACAAACTGTATCACCAGCAGCGCTATAATCGCAGCAATAATAACGTCCTTAATGATTTCTTTCACTATCTGATCCTTCCTATATCACTAAGCGGCCATATTACAACCTTTGCATCGCCCTTGATCTCTCTCATCGGAACAGGACCTATAGTCCTGCTGTCTACAGCATCCTTGGCTGTCCTGTCGTCTGCAAGGATAAATACACTGTCTTTATCAAGTATAACACTGTATTCTCCCGGGCACTTGGAACTGCCGTTTACTTCATACAGCTCGCCATTTCGGTAAAGGTTGCCATCCTTAATCTCTATTTTGTCTCCCGGAAGGCCTACAACTCTGCCGACTATGTTATCCTCAGCATAATCCTGGGAGTAAACCTTCTCAAGCACTACAACTTCATCCATATCAGGCTGCCCTCTCTTTGCCGAGTAGGAATTCTTTACAACACACATGGTCTGTCCATCTGAAATCGCCGGTTCCATAGAGCCGCCTTCCATTATTTCGGGTGCTACAAGCATTGTCATGACAAATGCAAGAACAAATGCAACTATATATGGTCTGTTATTGTATCTCCAGTTTTTTTTATCTTTACCTGCCATCAATTATACTCCTACATATGATTCTCTGTAAGTTCTTTTGTTATTCTCATAAACTCCTGCGACGGAGAAGATTTGAATTCCCTGCCTGAAAGGTATTCAAAAATGTCTTTGCATTCGCCAAATTCTATCCTGCAGGCGTGAAGCAGCTGAGTATTCAGATTAAATCGCCTGCTAACCATGGCATTCACTTTGGGGTTGCCATATTTCCTGTCCCCGACAAGCGGGTATCCTGCCTGTGCAAGATGTGCCCTTATTTGATGAGTCCTGCCCGTCACCAGGTGAACCTCTACAAGAGTAAATTCGTCTCCTGCCTGAACAGGTCTTGCAACAGTCTTTATTACTTTACCCGAATCCTGCTCAATAGGCAATACCTTTACAAGATTTTCCCGGTGGTTTTTTTGAATCCTGTCCTCAAGCGCGAGAGGCTCTGTCATAGTTCCTGCCACAACAGTCCTGTAATACTTGCCTATGGCATCGCGTTCTCTAAGCATTTCATTGAGTGCTTTGAGTGCAGAGCTGTTTTTGCCAAAAAGCACAATGCCTGTCGTGTTTCTGTCAAGCCTGTTGGCAGGTGCAGGCGAAAATGTTTTTTCGTCTCTCGGGTTATATGCGCCGTTTGCTATAAGGTAGGCTGTAACCTGATTTGCAAGAGTGTTTTTTTTCTCGAATTCATCTCCATGAGTAAGCAATCCGAAGGGCTTATCCACTATCAGGAGATTTTCATCCTCATAGACAATTCCAAACTGTCTCTTTGCTCTGGCATGAGGTTTAACTGCTGTCAGCTTTGAAAGCTCGTCATCTGATATATATATCGAAAGCTCATCACCTGTCTGAATCATATGCTCCTTGGGACATCTTTTGCCATTTATCTTGATATCTTTTCTGATTGCCTTATATATATAGCTCAGCGGGGCATTTTTTAAATATTTTTTGAGAAACCTGTCAAGGCGCTGGTTCCCGTCGTTTTCCGTTATAATTATCTTAACCATTCTCCCATTATATCACAATAATTACCGAGCCGCCAAAAATGTTTGAATCATTTTTCCTTCAATCAATAGCCTAACTGCAAAAAATATGATACAGTATATATAGCTTTTAATGAGGAGATACATCATGAGGAATTTTTTATACAACAATAGCGATATACTCGTGGCTTTGGGCATTGTTGCAGCTGCAGCACTGCTCATATTCTGGAAAATGGAGGCACTGCTGAACTACGCAGGCTGATTCAGAGGAGATTTTATGAAACACAAGCTGAAATTATCTGTAATCCTATGTCTTACAGTAGTACTGCTTGCCTTTGCAGGTTGCGGCAGCACAGGGCAGGAAACAAAGCAAAAGGAGGCATCTGCGGATTACACACTCCCTGAGGCTGTTGCAGACATCAGGGATCAGGCTATGGATTATGTTCAGGACTATGCCAAGAAGCTCGAAGGTGGCTGGACTGACAGGCTTGAGGTACTCATGTCACAGAACCTTGGCGAAGCAACAATGAATTCTGCCGAATATACTGCACTTTGTGCAACACTCACCGGATATATGAACGAATGCGGCGCAACATATATGTATGCTTTAGTCCCTGACTCAGAGGGAAACTACTATATCACAGTTGACGGCTCTGAGGACCCGGATGCCTGGGGCACAGACTGCGGCAGTGAAGTGCAGTTCAAAGAAGCCTACGAAGCAGGCCTTGTCGCTTCGGCACGCTCAGGCTGGCAGGACGGCGAAGGCAAATGGTGCTGGTCAGTATTCTCACCGCTATACAATTCAAGCGGTAATATAGTTGCCATACTTGGCATTGATTATCCTGCACCTGTGCTCTCGGATTATCCTGAATGGGATAGAGATTCAGGCAGCTGGAACGGTCTTGAAGAATAACAATTAAAAAAATATATATGTAAGTCTGGAGGTAAATCATGGCTTTAGTTACTACAAAAGAAATGTTCGAAAAAGCTCTCAAAGCAGATTATGCCGTAGGTGCTTTTAATGTGAACAACATGGAAATCATCCAAGGTATTGTTGAAGCTGCAAAAGAGGAAAATGCTCCTCTGATATTGCAGGTTTCAGCAGGTGCAAGAAAATATGCAAAGCCTGCATATCTTATGAAGCTGGTTGAAGCAGCTGTTATAGATACAGGGCTTGATATTGCTCTTCACCTCGACCACGGCGAAGATTTTGATATCTGCAAAAAATGTGTAGATGACGGTTTCACATCTGTTATGATTGACGGCTCTAAACACCCGTTCGAAGAAAACATACGCATCACAAAAGAGGTTGTTGAATATGCTCACAGCAAAGGGGCTGTTGTAGAAGCAGAGCTTGGCAAGCTGGCAGGGATAGAAGATGACGTAAATGTTGATGTCAGAAACGCAACCTTCACTGTTCCTGAAGAAGCAGCAGAATTCGTCGAAAAGACAGGCGTTGACTCACTTGCTATTGCAATTGGAACAAGCCATGGAGCATACAAGTTCAAAGGCGAGCCAAAGCTTGATTTTGAGAGATTAAAAACAATACACAACCTTATTCCAGATGTTCCCCTTGTCCTGCATGGAGCCTCAACTGTACTAAAAGAATTTGTTGATAAATGCAACCAGTACGGCGGCAATATACCCGGTGCTCAGGGTGTCCCTGAAGACATGATTAGAGAAGCTGCAAAATATGGCATATGCAAAGTAAATATTGACACAGATTTAAGACTCGCTCTGACTGCAGAGGTAAGAAAATATCTGGCTGAAAACCCTGCCGAATTTGACCCTCGCAAATACCTTGGGCCAGGCAGAGATGCCATCAAATCAATGGTAGCACACAAGATAAGAAATGTCCTGAATGCATCAGGCAAAAGATAAAGCTCGCACCTACAAAGGAGTACCCGAAACAGGATACTCCTTTTTTAATATATGAAATCCAGCCACTATCATGAAGCTTTCTTTTTGAATTTTTCTTCAATAAAAATCCTGTCCGAAAGCTGTGAGAGCAGGTTCATTATAAGGGTTGCTATATATACACCTTCCGTAATCCCGGGGATATATAGCCGTATCACCATAGTTATAACGCCTATGCCTACACCATAGGAAATCATTCCTCGTGCTTTAACAGGAGATGTCACAGGGTCTGCAGCCATAAAGAAAGCACATAACATGAGCGCTCCGGAACAGACTTCTATCATCGGATCTACTCCTGCAATCAGCGAAAAGATTATAACTGTTCCGATTATAGATATGGGGATTATTGGTGATATGACTTTTTTCCAGATGAGAAAAACACCACCAATCAGAAGCATCAATGCGCTGATTTCGCCCATATTCCCTGAACACAGTCCCAGAAACAATTCCCATTTGCTTGGCATTACACCTTCTGCTCCCGACATTATTTCAAGAGAAGTTGCGGTTGTTTGTGCGGCTGCAGGGATATCAGGACTTCCTATTGCCGGTGCAGGCCATGTGCTCATTATCTCGGGGAAAATGAAATTAAGAGCAACAATTGCAGTTACTGCCGGATTGACATAGTTTCTGCCGATACCGCCAAACAGCTGCTTGATAATTATTATGGAAACAAAGGCGGCAACCACAGGCATCCAATAAGGCGCGCCAGCAGGCATATTAAATGCTATTATAATTCCTGTAACAACAGCACTCCAATCCTTTAAAGGGTGCTTCTTTTTTCTGATTAAATTAAATAACAGTTCGAACAGTAAACTTGCAGCTATACTTATAAGCACAAGAGAAATGCATCGTGCTCCAAAAATATAGAAGCTGACTACAAACTGAGGCAGCAATGCAAGCACTACGCATCTCATTGTAGAGCTTATGGTTCTACTGCCAAGCACATGAGGTCCCTGCATTTCCATCAGGTTATTATTATATTCGCTATACATTTTTTTCGACCTCCCGTAACATTTTTCCCGCTTCCAGACAAATCTGCTGCAAAGGTATCCTGGCAGGGCATATATATGAACAGCATCCACAGCTTATGCATTTTGTTACATCAAAAGTTTTGAGATTCTTGATGTCACCTCTTGCATATGCTTTTGCAATATATACGGGAGTCAACCCTTCAGGACAGTTTCTGTAACAGCTGCCGCATCTGATGCAGTGCTGCACATCAGGCATGATGCTGTCTTTTCCCTCGAAAGCTATAATTGCTCTTGTATCCTTGCACACAGGAAGCCTGTCTGATGCAAAGCATTTGCCTGTCATAGTTCCATTGTCAATTATTTTTCGCGGTATTGATGTATATCCTCCGCAAAAGTCTACAACATCAGCAATTCTGGCGCCAACAGGAACAAGAACATTTTTTGGCTTTGCAATTATATCTCCATCAACTGTAATCTTTTGTGAAATAACCGGTATGCCGGTTCTGAAATAATTGCCTATCTGCATCATGGCACGAATATCAGAAAATAGAAAAGAGCTGTTGTCTTCTGCTCCTGTCAGCTTATACTCAAGCAAAGCATGGTTGTCAGGGATGTATTTGTCTTTGAGGAGTTTGATATATATACCGGTATGTTTCTGAGCAGATTCTCTTAGAGTTTCTGCTGCCTGTGTATCTGATGCTGCTATACAGATTACAGCTTTGCCCGCTTCAAGATATTTCATAGACAGAGCTATACCTTCAGTTATATCCTCTGCATCTTCGAGCATCATTCTGTGAACAGCAGTGACATCTGGTTCAGATTCAAACCCGTTTATATATATTGCACTGACATCTTCTCTGTTAAAATCAATATGTGCAGGAGAATTGCCGTTGAGTATCCCTGCACGTCTGATACAATCTATGTATGCTTTTTTTGTTTCTATCTCTGGAATTTCGATTTTTTCGGAAATCTTCTGCTTGCCATCAGAAACTATTGTGACAGCTGTCCTCGTTTCACTGCCTCTAAGCCTTACTTCTGTAATTTCCTGCACGATGCCTGAAACTGGTGAATGTGCAGGCACAGAATCCATGGAGTCGGCTATTCTCTGACCGACTACCACATATGAACCCTCTTCAACGGTGACTTTAGCTGTGTCTCCCGAAAATTGCGGAACCAGCAGCATAATTTCTTCTGGCTCGGGCATGATCTCTGTTTCATAGTCCCATGTGCGTTTGTGCTGTTCTATTTGTATTGTATAAAAACGTCTTTTTCTGTTTGACATAAAAGACCTCGCTTTCAAACTGGAATTATATTAATTTTAACATATATAGACATACATTTCTATACAAATGTATGTCTATCATTTCTCTGAAAATGTTCATATTTAAATTCGCCACAAGCAGGGCAATTGACATCTTTTAAACTTCCGCTGTCTATTATAATTGCATTTGAATCGCAATAAGGGCATTTTTCTGAATTTCCCATTATATTACCTCCATACCTTTTTCACAGCTATACGCAATAGATATTACCACGCTATTGATTACCATTGCGCTGTCAATCATTACAAAATAGTATAGTTTTTTCTTTTCAAAACCTATTTTATCAAGAAACCTATGCTTTCACAAATCTCTGATTTGGACTTTTAGGTTTATCTGGCATTGTCATTCTCAGTTTCCCACCTTGAACCAGTGGATTTACAATCTTAGACATAACATAATTCTTAGACTTACCTATGAAATCCACAATTTCTGCTCTTGTTCTTGGAGTACTGCAAAACTCTACAACAGACTCATCAGCAGGTTCTTCATCACTATACAGACCATTCTTCATAATCACTTTAAATTCTCCGTGAACGGCTGAAAATATCGGCGCCGGAAGTCCTGCCTTTGCAAATTCATTACGCATTGTAGGAATACCGGAATATCTGTTTTCTGTTATATTCAGAAGCTCCAGCATATTGGCAAGCGCAGCATTTCTTGTTTCAGGGCGTACCTTGCCAAGAGCATCTATAGAAATTTTGCCATATAACCCGCCACTGTTGATGATTTCCATACGGTCACGATACATTTCAATGCGAACAGGTACATTCTCAGTATGAATACTGTAATCACGGTGCACAAGTGCATTTAATATTGCTTCTCTAACGGCTTTAGTAGGATATTCGGGTTTATCCGCCCGACGACCGTTATCATCAATTATTGTTTTGATGCGGCTGTTTTTCCGGACAAATTCAACGGCATCTTCCAGCATATCCGGAATTGCACCTGTAATCCGCTTATTATCTATAAACCGCTCATCGTCATCTCCTACAGTTCCCATTTCTGTTCCGGGAAGAGATACGGCTGTAATGCAAAGCTGAGGGAAATATCCTTGAGGATACTTTGAAAACACCATAAGTCCTGCGAGGGTAGGAACCCCGTCACTGGTAATTCCCATCAGCTCCAGTATCTCATCTTTAGAAACATTTTCCGCAAGATTTTTACGTTCATTTCTAACTGCAGAAAGATACTTTTCCATACGGGCTTCATCAATCATATTCATTTTTGCATTTTCTACTGTACGAATATCATCACGAAGTCTTTTCCTGAAAGCTTCATAGCTGTAAATCTCATATTCACTCATTGGCTCATCAGACTCGCCAACACGAACATAGGAGCCTTTTACTCTGCCAACACCTTTATAGAATACAGGACGTTCAGAAATATCGACTCCTGGAATTTCAGCAGAAACAACAGTGTTTCCATCAATATCACATACGGTAAAAAGTGCACGAACAGAGGGTTCCATCTGCTTACACTGCTCTGTTACTTTCTTTTGTAAATCCTGAGCATCATATACGCCATTAATCGCATAACTGTCACGCTCATCAACACCAAATATGATAATGCCGCCTTCGTCCTGATTAGAAAATGACGAAAGTGTATCAAAAAGCCTTGTAGGGCAACCCTTTGACGCTGCTTTAAGCTCAATATTCTGTGTTTCCGTTTTCATACGATTTATATCTAATACAATTTTTTTAAGTGCATCAGCCTGCATTAATACTTCCTCCTTGAAAATACTATACTTAGTATAAACCATTAACACTAAAAACACAAGAATTAACACTAAAATCATCAGGATTAACGATTTTTTGATAGAATTAACACTAAATCTCATAGAATTAACGATTGTGTTAATCCTGAACGTTAATTCTCTGCTATAAAAAACACCCACATCTTGCAGGTGTTTTCGTATTTATTATTAAACTGTAAAGCAGTTTATCGGCACTGCATAAATTTATTATGCTATATTTCCACCACATAAATATATAAGTTAAAGATAATTCCTATGATTATCATATATTAATTCCTTACATTATTACTTATCCGTTCCTATAATTATCGCTTATTCATTCCTATAATTATTGCATATCAATTCCCTATATTGTTGACTGTTCATTCCTACGATTGTAGACAAAACAGCAAAAGATGCCTGCCGCACTGACAGACATCTTCCTTATTTATATATTTTACATCATTTAACCCTGAGGGCTCTCATAGAATTTGCAATCGCAATCACTGCAACACCTACATCAGCAAATACCGCAGCCCACATATTTACTATGCCCAGTGCACCGAGAATAAGCACCAGTAGCTTGATAACAAGGGCAAACCAGATGTTTTCCCTGGCAAGTCTTACCGTCTTGCGCCCTATCCTGATTGCCAGGGAAATCTTTTTTGGATTATCATCCATTATAACTACATCTGCAGCCTCCATAGCTGCCGCCGAACCAAGACCTCCCATGGCAATCCCGACATCAACTCTTGCAAGTACAGGAGCATCATTTACTCCATCTCCGACAAATGCGGCGATCCTGCCTTTATCAAGTATTTTCTCTGCAATGGCGACCTTGTCTTCCGGAAGCAGATTTGCATGAATCTCAGTGATACCAGTCTGATTTGCAACCTTCTCTGCAGCTTCTCTGTTGTCGCCAGTAAGCATTACAAGGTCTGTAACCCCTATTCCCTTGAGTGCTTTGAGTCCCTCTGCAGTGTCTTCCTTGATAGTATCTGTAACTGAAATATATCCCAGATATTTATCACTGTATGCCAAATGCACAAGCGTAGTTCCAGTAACCTCCGGCAGATTGCTGATATCAAGCTCCCTCATCAGCTTGGCATTGCCCGCATAAACCTCTTTACCGTTTATAGTGGCTTTAATGCCTCTGCCGGCGATTTCCTGTACATCATCTGCTATATATATATCCCCTTTGTGAGCCTCTTTGATTGATACAGCTATCGGGTGATTTGAATACTGTTCGCAGGCTGCTGCAAGCGCCAGCAGCTCATCAGGATTGTCCCCGCAAATTTTATCAACCTTGAATTTTCCTGTAGTAAGTGTGCCTGTCTTGTCAAATATAACGGTGTTGACTTTAGATAATATCTGCAGATAGTTGCCGCCCTTGATAAGCACACCTCTTGCAGAGGCCGCTCCTATTCCGCTGAAAAAGCTCATAGGAATTGAGATTACCAGAGCGCATGGACAGGATACAACCAGAAACAGCAACGCCCTGTATATCCACGTACTGAATGTGGCATCAGCTATTACAAGCGGTGGTATTATCGCAAGTGCAACTGCCGAGAAAACAACTGCAGGCGTGTAATACTTGGCGAATTTTGTTATGAAATTTTCAACAGGTGCCTTGCGGCTTGATGCATTCTCTACCATTTCAAGAATCCTTGATACAGTGGATTCTTCAAACATGCTTGTTACCCTAATCCTGATAACTCCCGAAATATTGATACATCCGCTTATAACCTCATCTCCAGCCTCAATGTCCCTTGGCAAAGCCTCTCCTGTAAGCGATGATGTGTCAACTGAGGAGCTGCCCTCAGTCACAATGCCGTCAAGGGGAATTTTTTCCCCTGGCTTAACAAGCACGATATCCCCTATATTAACATCATATGGATCTACCGTTTCCTCTTTGCCATCTTTTAGAACGACCGCAAAGTCAGGCCTTATATCCATAAGTGCTGCAACCGATTTTCTCGATTTATCAACAGCATAATCCTCGAAGAACTCCCCAATCTGATAAAACAGCATTACTGCAACTGCTTCATCGTATTCTCCAAGTGCAAGCGCACCTATAGTTGCAATTGCCATGAGGAAATTCTCATCAAATATCTGCCCGTGGGATATGTTCTTTGCAGCCTTAATAAGCGGCTTATACCCCACTATGATATATGCCGGTATAAGGAGGGCTATTGTAATAATGCCTCCTATTGTATGTTTGATGATAATGCCGGCGGCAAGAAGAATTGCCGCTATGATTATACATGCCAGCTTCTTCTTTTTTTTCTTATCCATAATTACCTCACAATTTTACAATCATCCTCCACTTTACTGATTGCCTTCTGGCACTGATCCAGAACCTCATCCATATCGTTTTCGGTTTCAATTGTAAGTCTCTGCGTCATAAAGCTGATAACCGCCTTATCTACAGAGTCAAGCTTGTTGATTGCTTCTTCCATTTTAGCTGCACAGTGTGCGCAGTCCAGATTTTCAAGTTTGAATGATCTTTTCATAATAGTTTCTCCTCATCTTCCTTATTTGTTGCATTTGATATCCAGTATTTTATCAATTGCATTATGAATAATCTCTGCCTCTTCAGTATCGGCAAGAGTATAGTATGCTTCCTTGCCAACTCTCTTGGAGGTTATAACACCTGCCTGCCTGAGCACTTTGAGATGATGTGACACTGCAGGTGAGCTCATATCTATAGCCGCTGCAATATTTATAACGCACTCTTCACTGTGACACAGAAGCCATAATATCTTGAGCCTTGTCGAATCGCCTATTAGCGAAAACGCATCTGATGCCTTACCAAAGGTTTCTTCTGATGGCCTGGCTTCAAGGAACTCACTGCTGGTGCCATGATCATGGGGTAATTTGTTCATAGACATCCCTCCTTTCAATTAAACGATTAAGCAATCGTTTAATCCTCGTCTATATACTACTCCCTATCAGGACATATGTCAATAGGGAGCCTGAAAATTTTTTATTTGTTTCTTTTATGTATATGAATGGCTTCTCACCCACTCTAAAAGTTTTTCATACGAGATTGACCCGTCCGCAACACCTATTCCAATCCCGGCAAGCTCATCATTGGTGCAGTCCATATGAATTCCGTTTTCAGCTTTCTTTGTTGCAGCTCTTACAGCTTTCCCATCAATCGCTATATGTTTCCCTGTTTTTTCACTCACAATACTTTTTGTCCATTCGACAAAAAGCTCCATAAACCGGTTAATATCTAACACCCTGAACACAGCCGAAAACACATCATGCGATGGTACACCGACTTCTAATCCAAGTTCTCTTTTTAGCTCATCTTCTCTCTTTTTCAAATAGTAACTCATATTTGAAAAGTCTTCATATCCAATAAGCACTCCGTACAGAGCAAGAATGATAATATTAATCAGAGGATATACCTTGCCCCGGTTGTCTCTCGGATCCTCAAGACTTTTAAATATCTGAAAGAACGACTTTTCCGTTGTCATATAATTTCATTTCCTTTAGTTTAGGAACATTATTCCTGTCCATTTTTGTGTAATACCACGCACCTTTGATTTTCAACACAACGAGATCTCTCAAAAGTTCATCCAAGCCTTCTACAAGCGTACCAAGCAGGCAGGCTTCTGTCTTTTGTGGGTTTATCGAAACTCTCTCGTTGATAACACCATCAGGCGTTATCTTGCCGATTTTCTTGATTGTCGTGCCGGCAGCCCTATATTTTTCAACCCATTCTGGAAACATAAGTCCTCCTTTCCATATAGCGTATATTGCACACTATATGGACTGAAAAAGCAAGACAAATTTAGCCTTGCTTTTTAAAAATTTTTAAGCGATTGCCCTATCAAAAAAGTGAGCTGCCGCTATTGGAATTTAACCCTATTGCGACAACCCACTTTTTTAGGTATGTTTCATTTAAGGAAGTGTTTATTTTCTTCTTTCACGATGTCTGGTATGACTATACTCTTGCCCATAGCAGCAGACACCTAAAAATGCCATGAGAGAAATCACTGCCAAAGCCATCCACAAACCAATATCCGTTTCATCACCGGTCTGTGGCATCCCATCCAAGCTTTCTGACTGAGATGTATGGTATGCAGGTTGATCCGGCACATCGGGATTAGAAGGATTCTCCGGATTTACCGGTTCCTCTGAATCATCAGGGTTCGTTGGCTCGGAATCCGGATCAGGTGTAGTATTCAGTGTAGTATTTGTAAAAATAAGCATTCCGGCATAATCTTGCCCATCCTTTGAGTAAGATGCAATTGCCTTGTACTCTCCACCAGATTTTATTACATTAATTGTAATGGTATAAGTCGTGCGGTCATATGAAATATCTTCATCATTACCTGCAATCTCTGACAAAGTATATGTATAAGCTCCAATTGCAGAAAACTTAAGTTTGTCAAAGGCAATTATTCCTCCATCATTATTTTTAATCTGGACAACAGCTCCGGATGCATCCTTCAATACAAAGCTGTATTCGTTTCCGACAGGCGTTTTTCCATCCAATGTCTTTTTTGCTATTACTCCCATTTCTGCGGATTTCGGGCTACCGTTATTATCTTTGCTACCACCGGCAGGAACAAAAACCCATGCACCCCTGATTACCGTATCAGATGTGATCTGAAATCCACTTTCCCTATCCCATGGGACAAATTTCCAAGTTCCGAGGGCTCCATTCCCTGTCCCGTCAGAAGTTGTCCATTCGGTTGAAAGCACTGGTTTGACCGTAACAACGTCTCCTGATAAATACTCATTTGTATCTGTTGGAACAGATGCATCCGAGGGAGCTCCGTAAGTCTTGTCTCCCGTCACCTCATATGTAACAACAAAAATCTTTTCCCACTGTGCATATACTACTTTATTGGAGTCCATAACAATACTGTTATAGCCGTTCAAATCAGGATAATACCACAAACCGCTACCGTCTGCCTTCGTGTTCCAGCCGACAAATCTATAGCCGGCGCGATTGAACATGCAATCTGCAGTGATTGCTTTGCTTCCATAGCTGTACGCAGTGGCATCATATTGATATTCTCCAGAGCCATAATTGGCAT
>CAVAON010000051.1:0-14024 GCA_963590215.1 Anaerovoracaceae bacterium
CAATTTCACCGAAAATAAAGTGCAATTACCACCTACCACAATGTGCCGTCGGACAGCATGTTGGATTGCCCTTCAGCCAATAGATATGTTAAAGCGGGGCAATATGTGCAGCACAGAGTATTTTTTGCAAATGAAGAGACTACGAATAAGGCGGGATATCGGCCATGTGCGAAATGTATGCCAAATGCATATAAAAAATGGAAAAGTTTGAATAATAACGAATAATGTAAATTGTTTTTAGAGAAATTTCTAATGACATTGTTTTTATTAAATAAAGGTGTATACTGAAATAAGTAGTTAGTATTGTTTCCGAATTATATTTTAGGAGCGCAATTAAATGAAAAAAACAAACAATGCCAAGGAAACTCTGACAAAATATTTAAATGACAGGATAGAACAGGATGTTACTCGCGAGGACATTATAAAGGATACGAGCATATCTAAGGCGCGACTCAGCGAGTTAATTAAAGAATTGAGAAATGAAGGATATAAGATAGTCACTCCTCCTAGAAGTGGCCTGGTTTGTTTACAACAAAGTGAGATAGCAGTAAACATACAGGCCGCGGATGTGAGGCAGTGGCTTATTATTTTTATGCTGTCTAAATATGAAAAGTGTACTTATGTGGAATTGATACAGCATTTATTAGAATTAAATGACAGAGAGGCTTTGGGTAAAATAAGGCTACGTGGGGCCTATACAGATAGTCAAATAAAAAGTCTTTTGGAAGGGGAAGAGGGTGAGGCTGATTTTAACTTTAACGAAGTGCTTTCACCGCATACATTGAGAAAAGATTTAAAATTGTTAATGGACTTGAGATATGTAGAAAGTGGCAAAATCCTAGATGGCAAGGGTATTCATGATAAGTATTGGTTATCCGAATCAGCGCCTACTATTCTTATTCTTAGGGAAGACTCGGATGGAGTATGTAATTTTTTGCTTTATGCTGCAGAACTGGAGACGGGGTTAGCGCAGCCACTAAAATCCGTTATCCAAAAGATAATGACTATCACAAACTGTGAGGCAAAAGAAAAAACGACTGAGCTTTTAGGAAAATCCAGAAATATAGCCAAGGAGGAAATGGATAGCTTTAATAAGTTTCTAGGATATCCTTATAGGGACAGTCAACTGGAAATTACTTATATAAATGAAGGAAAAGAAAGTCATTCTAAAATAAAGGTAGGAAGATTATTTTTTTCAACAGAAGCAGGATGCTTTTACGCTTTGAGCAAGGAAGCAGGAAAAAGGGGCAAGGAAAGCCTAGCATTAAAGAAGATAAGCGGAATAAAAAACGCCAAAGCAGTAGGACCAAACGACTTTTGGAAATCATCTGAGGCAGATAGGATATACCAGGAGATTTTTACTGGCTCTGCTGATAAATCATATCAAGTAGTGGTTTTGTTTAAAGATATTTACAACACTATAGATGAGGTAAAGGGATTACAAGGCTTGCGATCATTGTCTACACTCGAAAAACTAGATGAACCGATAGAAGGCTATGACTATGTCTATAAAGATACAATTCGAGGTATCACCAATATGGCAAATTATTTGCGAGGATTTGGGGATAGAGCACTTGTAGTGGAACCGGAAGAGCTTAGGAAAAATATGAAAAGAACCTTTGATAATAGCTTGAAGCTGTATGAAGCGGTGGAGGATGTCAATTATGAGTAAAGAACGTAGCTTTGATAAATTGGGGTATATAATATCGCTGATTACATCTAGTCGGTTTGATGCTTCTGTAACTTCATTATCTCAAATATGTGATATTCCTATAGCTCAGATGCGACAAACACTGGCTACCATTGCGGACAATAGCTTAGTTGGTGAGCTGATGGATTTTGATGATTGCGATTATCCAGATACATTTAAGGAAGCAGTACTTAGTGGTGAGCACGATGATGAAATTATAGTTATTGAGTTGACTCATCCGAACGACATATGGCTTCCTGTCACAGCACAGGAAAAAGGATATTTAAAGGCAAAATATCCCAATCTTGTAGAAAAAGATGCTGCATATGATGTGAAGGATATCGTTCCTCCCGCGGCGGAAGATGTAGAGAGCAGCTATGATGGAATAAAGGATGCTTTACTGGAATATAAAATAAAATTCACATATAAGGGGAAAGATGTACCTAGAGAAGTTGTAGAGTGTACTCCTGTCAGTCTGATTCAGGATTTATCTACCAATAGATTTTATTTTGCTGATACTCAGGACAATATGTACAGACTGGATCGTATGGAGAATATAAAATACAAATATAGTACACCGGCAGACTTGACCGGTTGTGAGCCGAACCCAAACCAGCCTTATACTTGGGGCGCCATTATAGACAGAGACGCTAAGCCTATTCATGTGAAAATCCAGATTGCGGATGACATTGGTGAAAATACACGAAGTAAGTTAAAGCGTGACTTGGAATGGCGGCAGAAGGAACCATATGTAGAGGAGGGTGTGACCTATTATGAAGACGATGTGATAGACCTAGGCAATTTTCATAGTTGGCTTCGAAAATATGGTTCTTCTATTACAGTGCTGGAGCCACAAGAACTGATAGATAAGATTGTGGACGAGGCGAAAACTCTAAAGGCAGCATATGAGGAGCTTGACGACGAAGAGAAGAGAAAGAAAATAATGGAAATGTTATAGTTCGACAATAGTGCGAACTATATAAAGTATCATTCTTTTATCAGCTGAGGCAAGACAGAATGTTATATAAAGATTGATGGAGGAATGATTATGTTTAGAACAGTAAAAACAGTACGTTGTAGAAATTGCCACCGCGTGGTGTCGGTATTTGTGGGAGATATCAGACCTTGTAAGGTGCAATGCCCTAGATGTTTTTCTAGATGGCTCTACTTTTGATTGTATCCCACGTGGAGGAGTGCAATGAGCAAAAATGACTTAGTAACCTGCTTTGAAGAAAATCTGGATTTTTCTCAGATAGATAGACAGATCTTATCTGGTTTTATCAATTTTCTCATTAATCAATCATCAAATGAGGACAAGAAGCCCTATGGCCTTTTGATACGTTGTGATGAATCAAAGCTGCAAGATTTTTTTATAGAGTCGCTTACAAAAGTCATTAGTAAATTACCGGTAGATAATAATTATAGCCTTCAGGTGGTAGATGAGGCTGGATTTAGTATAGCTAGACTACAGGATAATTGTTCTGATGCAATAGTCGTATTAAAGAAATGCTCTAAAATCGGAAACGTTACATATCTAGTCAGTGAATTTGAAAAATATCCTAATGTGAAAAAAATCGTTATTGCTAGTAGTGAGGTGATAGAAAGTCGCTTTAAGTCCGATGAGCATTTCTTCTATAGACTATTACCTAGACATGTTACATTGCATGCATTACAGCCAGCGGGGGCTTCAGAGAATATATTAAGGAGGCTGGAGGAAGCTGGATATAGATATACGGATGATTTCAAACAAGAGATTTCTTTTTACATAGATTCAATCTATACTACGGCAGATTTAAAGAATACAGACTTTGCAGATGATCTCCTGCGAAGAATAGAACTGCAAATGGAAGAGAATGACGGAATCGCAGCCTACAAAGATTCATTGTTGATTGATGCTAGTTTTGTGCCGTATTCATTGATTGTTAATAAACGAAAGGAAGCAGAATCATCAGAGCCCAAAGATGAAGTCACAACTACGGAAAAACAAGCTGAAGAGCCAAAGAAAGTAAACGAGGCTGAGACGCACGTTCAGACACATAAGTATTGTACTCCTGAGAAAAGAAATCCAAAACACACAAATGTATTATTACTTTCTCTTAGTACCATCCCACCCAATATTAGAAAGAGTGAATTTACACATGAGTCTGGAAGACGGAGTGGGACTGTAATTGGAAGATATCAAATGGATCCAGTGCCGAAATTCCTAGATAAATTGTTGGCTAGAAAAGATGAAAATCTGGATAAAATTATCATGCTTTGCACTAAGGAAACATTAACCGAAGTAGAAATAACGACTCCAGAGGGAGAAACCTATAAAACTACTGCAGAGGAATATTTTAAGAAGCAGGTTATAAACTACATGAATCCAGACATCCCAGAGAATGAAAGATTCGTATCTATAGGGGTATCGTTGGATAATCCATATGCTGGAATAGAAGGAATTTTAAAAGAAATCCGTAAAATTGACAATCCAAAGTTATATTTAGATGCTCATGGGGGAATAAGAGGAATTCAGCGTGTCTTAGAGGCAACTGTAAGCTTGCTTTACACAGAAGGAATTGAGATAAAAAAAGCATATTCAGTAGAATTTTCTAATGGGGGAGCTAAGCGGATTATTGATGAGACTGACAATGTTAAAATTTTTAATTTCACCTCAGGAATCAACGAATTTGTTTCTTGTGGTAGAGCTGATACATTAGTTAAGTATATGAAGTCGTTGCAATTGGAAGAAAATGACTTAACTAAGGCTATACAGACAGTTGCTGAAGGTATTCAGTGGTGCAGTATCCCTAAATTTCAAGAAGGATTAAAGCAATTACAAAGCGCTTACAGAACTAACGCTAGCAATTTACATGATAAAGCTGATCCCAAAATGTCCTACCTGGCTTTGTACAAAAATAATATAAAGCATGATTATGGGAAGCTGACGGGAGCGCACACTGCGATAGATGAGATAAATTGGTGTATTAAAAAAGGATTTTACCAGCAGGCTTTGACATTGATTGAATCTAAAATATCGGAGGTTTTAATAAAAGACTGGAAGTATTTAGCGGTAAATGAAGAAAGCTATCCTGTAAGAGATGATGGATATTTTATACAAGAAGCGAATGGAATAACATCATTAAATGAACTTTTCAATGCATTAGTATATCAAATAAAAATGCAACAGGTATATAACGGAGGAGGAAATACAAAATTAATACTTAGCTCGGATAAAGTTAATGTAATGACCGATAATGACTATTCTGATTTTATTTCTTATTTGGATAGAAAATGTAGTTTGAAGAATAGAGATAAGAATAGTGAAAAAGACGTTATAGAAGCCGGCATAGAAACAGGCACACTTCTTGGTAATGCGATTACAGGTGGAAATCGGCAGCAAACTAAGGTGACGATAAAAAACTATCTGAAACTTTCATCTTCCATAACCGATGTACAGATAAAGACGCTGTTTAAAATATTAATTATTCATGCCACATTAAAAGATATTAGAAATACAGTAAATCATGCGTCACAAGAAAGTATATATAGGCCGGAGAAGATAAAACTTGCTTTGAAATATTATATGCAATGGTTGGAAGAGTTGAATCCTAATAAGGATAAATAGAAAGGTATAAGTTAGGGAGAAAGTAATGTTTATCAATTTTTCAAATCACCCCAGCAAAAACTGGAATAAAGAACAACTTGCGGCAGCTGGCACCTACGGAGAAATTGTAGACATTTCATTTCCACAGGTTCCGGCTTATGCAACGGAGCAGGAGATAGAGGCGTTGGCTCAAGAGTCTGTACAGCAGATATTAATAATGAAGCCTGATTGTGTGCTTTGCCAGGGAGAGTTTTGCTTGGCTTATAGAGTAATCGAGCTGCTGAAGGATAAAGGAATAAAAGTGGTGGCAGCATGCAGCGAGCGAGAGGTAGAGGAGGTAAATGAGGGCGATACAGTAAAAAAGATTTCACACTTTACATTTGTAAAATTTAGAGAGTATTAAAGGAGGGGTTATGAAAGCAGAACTGATTGAGAAGGAAATCCTGGCTGTATATGATGTGCGTGGCATACAAAGCTATATCTTCAAGACTAATGCCGTGAAGGAAATTATCGGGGCATCTAATCTGGTAGAAGGATTAATTACTAATGGTTTGAAGCGGTACATTGAGGAGCATAACTGTCCAGAGGATAAGTATCTTGTAAACTGGAAAAAAGAAAATGAAGGCATTGTTTTTTTGACAGATTCATCTGTCCAGATGGAGGTTATGTTTATAGGCGGAGGCAATGCCTATGTGCTTTTCAGACGCGGAGAGGAGTGCGCAAAGGTTAATAGATACCTGGCAAAATATGTGCTAGCACAGACCTATTCCCTTAATCTGGCAGTTGCGGTTATAGAAAAAACAGATTCATATGCAAAGGACTACGCTGCAATCAACGCAAAACTCCGAGAAATCAAAGCTAAGATGCCTGCAACCCAGCCAGTCGGAGCGCTTCCTTTTATGGATGTTGATTCTATTACAGGCTACCCTATTACTGATTATGACCAGTCATCACAGAAATACCTGTGTCATGAGGCTGCTCTAAAACGTTGCCAGTTCAAGTCGGTAGAGCGAGACCATAGGGGCAACGAAGTGCAGGTAGATGAAAATGTTTTTGACAACATGGTTACTCAAAAGGGTGACAACAGTAGCCTGGCCTTATGTCATATCGATGGCAATAGTATGGGTATTCGTATCAAAAATGAGATGGAAAATGTAGCTGACTATAAGCAGGCTATTCCAAAGATGCGCGGTCTATCCCAGGAGATTGCTCAGACCTTTGAAGATGTTTTTAACGAGACCTGTGACTATATAGATGCTATATCTGGAAAGGTAAAGAGCCTGAAGCCGGGAAAACACCTGTATAGAAAAATCGTCCTGGCTGGTGATGATATCACCTTTGTATGCAATGCCAAGGTGGCTATCCCTGCAGTGAAACATTTCTTGCAGGAGCTGGGCAAAAAGGATGGTGGCTACAGTGCTTGTGGCGGTATCGCATTTTTCAATAGCCATTTCCCATTTTCAGATGCCTATGAGGTGGCTGAGGCCTGCTGCGACAGTGCTAAAAAACGCGCCAAAGAGCCAAAAAACAGGAAAAAGAATGGTGGCGTAGGCTGCTTCTTTGACTATCAGATATGCACCAATATACGAGCTGCTGAGCTGGATTCTTATCGAGACAAGAACTATTTGAATAGGGGAGAAAGCTTTATTGCCAGACCTTATTATGTAGCCAGCGCAAGTGATGATGCAGCCTTTGTAGAAAAAAATAGCAAATATAGTGTAGAGAAGCTGGACAAGTGGCTAGCTTATTTTACAGGAAAAGGTATTGCAAGAAGCAAGGCTAAGGATTTGCGCAACATTATTCCTTTAGGGGAAAATGAACGGAAAAGAGAATTGTCATTTTTAAAGTCCAGGGGTATTAATTTAGAGCAAGATATGGAAAAGGACGATAAAGTTTACAAGGTTTGGTATGATGCCTTGGAAATTATGGACTTGTATATAGGAGAGGAGGCAGTAAATGAAGATTAGGATTGAGTTGTTAAGTGACCTATGTACTGCCTCGGGAGAGACCTACAATAGTATCGTAGATACAGACGTGGAATATGATACCCTTGGCTTGCCTTATATTCCAGCCAAGCGTATCAAGGGCTGCATTCGTGAGGCTGCCTTGGAGATGAAGGACTTTGGTATTATTACCTCAGAGGATTTTTTACAGCTTTTTGGCAAGGAAGGTAATGCTTCATCAGCATTTACTCTCTCTAATGCTTATATACAAAATTATAAGGAAACGGCTGAGGCTCTTAATGCATGCAAGGCTCTGGACTATGTAAGTCAGCAGGCAGTGCTTGATAAGTATACTACCCTGAGAACTCAGACTGCGGTGGACCTGGAGACAGGAGTTGCCGAGGGAAATTCCTTAAGAACCATGCGTGTGGTCAATAAGGGGCTGGTGTTTGAAGCAGAGTGTAATATAAAGGATTCGTCAAAAGCTGAAGTGCTGGGCCAGGCTATATCCTTGGTAAAGCACATAGGATTAGCAAGAACCAGAGGGTTGGGCCTTGTAAGGATGGAGCTTGAAAAAGGTGATGTAGCTCAGGTCTCTCATGTGCAGGTTGAAAAGAGCAAGCTATATGATAAAAACAAGCTAAGCTACACCATTACTCTGCAGTCTGCCATGATATGCAAGTCTGCTCAGGGCAATCAGGCTGAGACACAGGACTATATAGCTGGCAGCAAGGTGCTTGGAATAATAGCTGGTGCTGTAGGGCCAGAAGGCTATAAGCAGATGACGAGTAGCGGCGAGCTTGTAGTATCCAATGCCTATATAACCTATGATGGAAAGCGATGCGCTGTTGGACCATTTTCTCTTCAAAAGGAGAAGGACCAGCCTTGGAAGGATGGTGCTATGACAGTGGTTGATATGCGCTATATCCAGGACAGAGATGAAAATGGACATGAAGATCCTTTGATTGCCAATAAGCAGATGACTCCTGCAGGTTTGTCTTATATGGGAGCAGATGGCAGCAAGGTGGATGTATCTACAGAGATAAGCTATCACCACCAGAGGCCAGAGGATAAGTCCGTTGGCCGAGCTACCGGTGAGGATGGCTCCAGTTTTTATCAGCTATGCAGCATAAGTGCGGGTCAGAGCTTCAGTGGATATATTTACGCCAACCGCAGCCAGGCTGAGCAGATAATAGATGCATTGTCTGATCTTGGCCAGATAAGAATGGGTTATGGCAAGAGCAGCGAATTTGGTGCAGTAGATTTTGTCATAGACCAGGTAGAAGAAGTGACACCACAGCAGGAGATAGTCCATGAGGCTGCGATTACACTTGCTTCTGATGTAATTCTTTACAATGAGGATGGCTTCCTTTCGACAGAGCTATCAGTGCTGGCAGGATACTTAAATGATGCTTTAGGCATAAGTGATATCAATATAGAAAAGCCATTTTTAGATTTTACAACAGTGGGTGGCTACAACGTGACTTGGCAAGCTAGAAAGCCTATATTTAAAGCTTTTGCCAAGGGTACTTCATTTATTATAAAGTCGCAGACAGGCTTTGACCTAAGCATATTAAATAAGGCCTTCATTGGCGAGAGAGTGGCAGAAGGCTATGGCGAAGTCATTGCTACAAAGCTTGGCACGGCTGAAGTAGTAGTGAGAAAACCATCTGTTTGTGCTAATGCTAATATCCAGGTTTATGGCAGCTGTGATATTATTCAGGCTCTTCTTCAGACGGAATTCGAGAGACGCTTGCAGGAAGAGATAATGGAGATTTTGGATGGTGAAAAGGTCACATACAAAAAGCAGCCTGCTGGATTTAATGCAGCTGTAGCCAAGCTTCGTGTTATGTTTAAAAATGAGACAAGCTATGAAGCGATGCTAGAGCAGGTGGACGGAATTGAGAGTGAAGGCAAGCGGGGACTTTGCATGGGATTGCTTGAGCTGGTAAATCCAGTGAAACTGAAGAACGATATTGCAAAGCAGATTGAGACTGATTACAAGCTGCCATTTATTCAGGCTAAGAAGGACCAAGATCAGTTCAAATATGTATATCGTATATACATCACGGAGCTGAAGCATTTTGCAAAGATATTGGATAAGGAGGTGGCAGCAAATGGCAAATAAAGTGACAAAAAGAGAAGTACTTTATATAGAGTTGCAGTTGGCATCACCTCTTAGTGTATCTTCAGGACTGGACGATATTACAGACTCAGATGTGCTGCGTGACAGTGAAGGACATCCTTTTGTAGCTGGCAGCTCTCTGGCTGGAGCCATACGTGCCTACTTGAAAAAGGAAAAGAATGAGAAGCGCTTCATGGGCTATGCCGGAAAAGATGTGGGCGAAATGAGTTCACTCTTTATTTCGGATTTTACCTTTGAGGAAGACTCTTATCAGTCTAATGCAAGAGATGGAGTGGCGCTGGAGACAGATAAAAAGGTAGCCAAGGCTGGCAGCAAGTATGACATGGAAATTATAGAAGCTGGCGCCAAGGGATACTTTTTCATGGAGCTGACTGTTCGAGAGGGCAAGGATGAGGGCGAGATGATGCAGGAGCTTGCACTTGCCATAAAGGGATTAGCAGATGGAGAGATAAGACTGGGCAGTAAGAAGACCAGAGGCTTTGGGCAGGTGAAAGTCAAAAAGCTGGCCGCAAAGACCTATGACAGCAACAATTGGCTGGAGTATGCCACAGCCTACGCTTTATCAGACTGGAAGCAATCTCAAGATGTGCTGACAGATTGGCTTGCCCTGGCTCCAGATGCCAGTCAGATGGTGCATATAGAGGTACCGCTTAAAATGCCAGGTGGCATCAGCATACGCCAGTATGCCGCTAAAAAGGGCGAGCCTGATTTTGTACATCTCACAGATAATGGCAAGCCTGTTATTCCAGGAAGCTCTATGGCAGGTGCAATCAGAAATCGCATATTGCACATTATAGAAGAACTAAAGGAAAATGATATGGCATTACCAGCAGACGCAAAGGCTATTATCGATACAGCTTTTGGTTATGTGGATGGCAAGGGCGCTCATGTGTCAGATATCATAATAGGTGAGACTATTATAAATGATGCCAAGCCACTTGTAATGGTAAGAAATGGTATAAGTCGTTTTGAATCTGCTGCCAAATCAGGAGCCTTGTACAAGGAAAAGACCTATGTAGATGGCACTATGACTCTGAAAATACAGGTTAGAATAAATCAGGATTCAGGTTGGATTATCGGACTGTTGATGCTGGCACTTAAAGACTTGCAGGAAGGTATCTTGGCTGTAGGCGGTCAGACCGCTATTGGCAGAGGTATTTTACTTAAAAATGGCGATATCACTATAGATGGCCAGACAGGCAAGGAAGATGAATATATTGCCAGCTTAGTAGAGCAGATGAAGAGCTCACTTGCACAGAAAGGAGGTAGCAACTAATGAAATATATGGAATTAGCCCCAGAGAAGGGCAAGATGTATGCTTTGTATACAGACCGTATGGAATATAAGGCTTATAGCAAAGAGCAGCTGCCTTCGGAGGAAGTGTTGGCAGAAGGCTTATTAGAGCTACATCTTTTTGATGCTAATAAGGAGTATCGATATATCAATAAGAGAAATGGACAGATAGAGTGCTGTATAGATGATGACACTCCTTATGAGGATATATACGAGGAGAAGATTTATACGTTAGACTTAGCGCAAGGTGCAGAGCATATAGATGCTGATCCAAGCATTGCCAAGGACAAGATAGGCGTAGTCAACTACATTACTTATGATGAAAATGACCTGATGATTATATCTAACTACAGACTGAAGGAGGTGCAGGCATAATGGGAAATGGATTTGTTAATCCTTATAACTTTATAGAGTTTCCGCCTAAAAAGGCAGAGGCTTATACTGATACTGATAAGCATACTGGCTATATCAGCTATACCATAACTACTAAGACACCTCTCTTTATACCTAACTCCAGCTCAGAAACTGCCTTTAGGGAATCGGATACGGCTAAGGATCATAAGTCCTATGACTTTTTTTCTTATACAGATTTGGAGACAGGCAAGTACTACGAAAATGAGTACCATGTTCCTGTAATACCAGGCAGCGAGATGCGTGGTGTGGTCAGGAATGTGTATGAGACTTTGACGGATTCTTGCATGGGACTCTTGAATGAGGATGAGTATCCGGTAAAAAGAAATGGTGTTATGTTTAGACCAGGTTTACTAAAAAGAGAAGGTGGGAAGTATAGTTTGTGCGAGGCTACTTCGTCGTCTACTGGTTCATCACCCGATAGAAAGACTCCACCTAAAGGTTTTGAAGGAAAGCACAATGGCGAGAAGGACTCTAATGGCTATTTGATAAAATGGGGAATGGGCGTTAGAAAGAAGCATTATCACCGTTATCAGGTAAACACTGATAATTATGGTAGGCCTAGGATTGTGAAAAAAGATTTTAGCAAGGATGCTTTAGAGAGAAAAATATATCCTTTATTAAAATCATATTTGGAGCAGCCTGCCATACCAAATAATAACGAACAGGCTTATAAAGAATACCAAGCGGATTTTGAGAACTTTCTTGCAAATAAGGGTGGGGAGTATTTTCCAATCAACTATTCTAAGGAAGGTAATCTGTTATATTTGGCTCCAGCAGTATTTTCAAAGGAAGTTGCTGAACATAGTATAGGCAATCTGGCAGGGACTTTCGCTCCATGTAAGTCTAACCACTGCCCAGCGTGTACATTGTTTGGCTACGTGGGAAAAGAGTCCGCTGCTAGTACCAAGATAAGATTTACTGATTTGCAAGTAGTACAGGAGCTTGATGCCAAGGCTTATTATGCCAAGGACAAGATTACTATTGAGGCCTTGGGTGGTCCCAAATTAGGTAATGTTGATTTCTATTTGAAAAAGCCTGAAGGAGCTGATTTCTGGACTTACGATTATTATACTAAGAATGGTCAGTTAAAAGAGCAGGGAGGCGTTCTCAGAGGAAGAAAATATTACTGGCATCATAGCAATTTTACCTATAGGCCGGCAAAGGCAGATAAGCTCAATAAGACTATTCGTCCGGTAAAACCAGGAATTAGCTTTTCTGGGAAGCTGTATTATGAAGGTATATCAAACAAGCAGCTCAAGCAGTTAATTTGGATTCTTAACAGCGGCAAAGAAAATTTAGGTCTGATGATGGGTTCAGCCAAGCCATTTGGATATGGCAGTGTACAATGTCATGTAGATGAGGTAGAAGAGCGAACTATCGCCTTGAATGAAGGTATTATTAAGTACGATGTTATATCTGTGGGATTTGTCGATGTAACTTATGAAAATGCTGGTTTTAGTACTAGTGGGCAGGTGAAGGCTGAGTTCTACAAGATTGCTGGATTAAATAGTGTACCAAAGGATATTGCCATTACATATCCAAGAAATAAGGACCAGAAAGATAATGAAGTTATGACTGAGGGCTTTAAGTGGTTTGCAAACAATCATTCCAAAATCACTAAGCGGAGGACTGATGCCAAGATATACAAGGCTCTGCCACGTATTCTCGATGCCGATATTACCTTGGTATATAATGAGGATCCACCAAACTCTGGTGGTCAAAATAAAGGCGGCTATGGTGGAAATTCTAATTATAAAGGTAACGGCAATAGAAATAATAATGGTAGGAACGGAAATAATTATCGTAGGAAAAGTTGGTAAAAGGAAGGATGTGCTCCCATGCAACTTGTAATCCATGTCCAGCTTGATCAACCGGTAGAGCTGCCGCTTAATTACAACCATATAATTCAATCAATTATTTACGGGGCTATTGGTAGTCTTCCGGATTACTCCAGCTTTGTGCATGATGAAGGCTATAGCAGCGGAGGGCGACAATATAAGCTTTTTAATTTTAGTCGTCTCTCCGGCGACTATTTTGTAAAGGATAGGCGTATTACTTTCAAGTCTTATCTGTCCTTTGAGGTGAGAAGCCCTGAGCCTCTTTTGATACGTCTCTTAGGGGAGTACCTGTGGCAATATGGAATCACCTTTGGTGACACTACTCATAGAGATGTAGAGTTGGAACTGTATGACTATACCGTGGAGCAGGATGAGCTGATCATCAATATGATTTCTCCTGTGACAGTATATACTACGGACCAGGCTAGTGGTCACACATATTTTTATGGCCCAGATCAAGAGGACTTTTACCAGCTTATAGATGGCAATTTTTACCGAAAGTATCAAGCCTACTATGGACTCCCACCTGTGCAGCATTTGAAAATGGTGCCGGTGGATGGAGATGAGCATGGCAAAACAGTTACCAAATATAAGGGCTGCTATGTGACAGCCTGGAGTGGAAGATATACCTTATCATGCGCTAGAAAATATTTGGACTTTCTATACCAAACAGGCCTTGGCAGTAAGAATGGTCAAGGATTTGGTATGTTTGAAATTTTATAAGGATACCTTTATTAAGGCGTCTGCAGAGAAATCTGCAGACGTCTTTTTTAGTTCGAAAACCGTACAAACATATGCCGCTATTATATAACCATAACGATGCAGCAATGCGGTGTAAACGTCAAACCCTGCGCCACAGGGTAAAATAAATGCCACTTTTTCAGTGGCATGTTTTCCTGCATTCAGCCGGTAGGCTGGCTGACCATGGCATCATGTAGCTTAAGTCAACTGCGGAATCTATATTTCCATTTTCATCTCTTGACTGTTTTGCCAGCTCCTCAAGAATGTATTTGAAGTAATAATACTGGCGAAGATTGTTAAGCTTTGCGGTTTCTTATGTTCGTCAACTAGAAAGTGAGCCACGCGCTAGCTTGATTTTGAGCCACCCAGTGAT
>CAVAON010000052.1:0-14023 GCA_963590215.1 Anaerovoracaceae bacterium
ATAGTGATGTGCTCAGAATAATACGGGCCACAAAAAAGATAAAGAGTATAAAAGAGGCTGCAGACAGCTGGGATGAGATGACAGCAGATGATAAGGAACTGAAGCTTCAAAACCAAATCGAAGAACAGGTAAGCGATTTTCTCTTTGAAACATTTGACTGTGAGCAGCTTGTAAGCAAAATGAAATTACTTGATATAGGTAAAATTACAGGAGGAGGCTTAAAGCTCTACCATGACCAGATGGATTACAAAAAAACAGCAGGCATATTCATATACTGCTGCATTACAGAAGGGATTTTTACACGCAGCAATATTAATGATATAGCCGGCATAATAAATGAACAGAAGCTGCAATCTTTATTTGACAAGGATTGCACAAGCCTGTTTAATGACTATGACTGGAAAATAAGTGAAGATAAAAACAATGTAACACACGGAAGGGGGAATTATTCATATCCTGAAGACGATCTTATATTTGAAGGCAGGGATGTATATAATAGCAAAGGAGAGTTCCTTGACTACTGGTAATAGAATGAAGCCGCTGATGAAGTTTTTTCGGGCGGCTGACTGTCCAAAATCGTGCTGAGAGCACAACAACAATTCCTGGAACAATGTAATATAGAGGCATAAGATAAAGTAATTGATTAAGGATGCATTGTTTGAATATAGGCAGGAGGTGTTTCTCAGTGAATTTTGCAGATAAAAAATGGGTAAAGGTAGTAGACAAGATAATCACGACGATTGTTGGTGTAGTTTTTTTCACCTGCTGGTTTATCTTTGCTTTGGTAATGGCGATTGCAAAGGAACAGAATAAAAGTAGAAGGTGTTAATTATTACCATTACAACAGGTGCTATATGATGCACCTTTTTTTGTACCTTGATCGCAATATTATATATTTACAGCAGGAAGCTGCTGATATCGATATTGAGGAGGGATTGGCGTGTTTACACTGTGGTTTCTTGTCAGACAGATGAAAAAACTTACGATAATGATTTCAATATGGAAAGAGCGCAGAATAGAACGTGAAATACGAAGAGACGCAATGTCTGAAGAGGAAAGACAGCAGGCAGAAGCTAAAAAATTCAAAATAATCAAGGTATGCTGGACCCTGGGCTGTATAGGTGTTGGCCTTTGTGCCCTTATTTCCGTATTGTCGCCAATAAGTGACTATAGCGAAGCAAATGACCTGATCAAGGAAGGCGAATATATAGAAGCATATGAACTGCTTGAGTCTCTTGACGGATACAAGGATTCAGAGTCCAAAGCAAGGGAGATTTATACAGAATATATAAATATGCAGCTTGATGATGCGAAACCTGGCGATATAGTCAGATTCGGGTTTTACGAACAGGATACTGACCTGGATGACGGCAAAGAGCATATAGAATGGCTGGTACTAAAAAAACACAGGGACAAGGTTCTTGTTATCAGCGAATATGGGCTGGATTATCGGGCATATAATAATGAGCAAAAGGATGTTATGTGGGAAAATTGCACTTTGCGAAAATGGCTGAATAATGAATTTTTAGAAGATGCCTTTGAAGAAGATTTGCAAAAGCGGATAGTTGAAACAAGCATTGACAATAAATTTGAATATAGAAAAGAAACGTCGGAATATGTCGACAACGGCAAAAATACGAAAGATAAGATCTTTTTGCTGAGTTATGATGAATTTTACAAGGACTTTGTAACCGTGGATTTTGATGATTCATATTATGGGAAGTACAACAAACTGGACTGTGAGACAACAGAATATGTTGATAAAAAAAGCGAATACAGCGGAAGTAGCTGGTGGCTCAGGACATCCGGTCACGGTGTTGCTGAATATGTCAGAGATATTGTCACTGATTTGGAAGTCTCTGAATATAAGGTTGTTCGCCCTGTTTTGTGGATAAAACTTGAATCATAAAGTATCGCTATTATGGCAAAGGTATGCAATATATGTTATGCTTAAAACTGTAAAAAAATATTTCGGACAGATGAGTAAAAATACATTGAAGGACAGGACTAAGATATGACCTTTAAAGAGTACCTGGAGAAATTTGATATTAAACTTGATGCTCAGCAGGCAGAGGCTGTTAAATGCAGTGGACCGTGCCTGCTTCTTGCTGTGCCCGGATCCGGCAAAACCACAACCCTTGTTGCAAGACTTGGATACATGATATATGTAGAAGGCATCAGCCCTGAACATATACTTACTGTGACATATACAAATGCGGCAACATGGGACATGAAAGCAAGATTCGAAAAATATTTTGGCAAAGAATATCGGGATGCTGTGACATTCAAGACCATAAACTCTCTATGCAGTGAAATAATCAGATATTATACATATGTTACAGGCGGCAGCAGCTTCAAGCTTATAACAGATAACATGTCTGTTGTAAGAGAGATTTACCAGTCACAGACCGGCAGATGGCCTGATGATGCTGATATCAAAGAAATCCAGCAGTGGATAGCATACATTAAAAACATGCTTCTTGACAAAAAGCTGCTAAAGACAATAAAAGTTACAGAAGATGATATACCGATAGATGGTATATATGAGGAATACAGCCGCAGGCTTAGCGAAAATCGCCTGATGGATTTTGACGATCAGATGGTTTATGCACTTCGAATATTAAAAAAACATAGTAAGGTGCGTGAACACTTCAAAAACAGATACAGATATCTGCTTGTCGATGAGGCTCAGGACACATCTAAAATACAGCATTATATAATTCAGCTGCTTTCATATGACAGCAATAAACTGTTTGTGGTGGGTGATGAAGACCAGAGCATATATGGATTTCGCGCAGCATATCCCCAGGCACTTATGGAATTTGAAAACACATACAAAGGCGGTCAGACGATGCTTCTCGAAACAGACTATAGATCCGATGGATATATTGTAAATGCGGCTGCACGATTTATTAAATTGAACCGTACCAGGCGAGAGAAAAAAATGCGGTCTGCAAAACCGGAGACAAATCTTGTAATAATTGACGAGATGAGTGAAAGAAAGCAGCAGTATGACAGAGTTATAAATCATATCAGAAACTCTTGCAGAGGCAGACAGACAGCTATACTTTACAGAAACAATGACAGCGTATTGCCATACATATACAGATTCAAAAAAGAAGGAATAAAATACAAGTGCAAAGGCATGGAACCTAATTTTTTCGCAAGCAGGACAGTGCGTTATGTAACTGATCTGATTAAGCTTTCATACGATATGGGAAATACTGAGCTGTTCACGAACACCTACTCCAAAACAGGCTGCTATATAACTAAGAGAATGGCAGAGGCTGCAGTAAGCATGTATCAAAACGGCAAAAGCAAAGAAGGAATATGGAAATGCCTGGAGCTGCTTGTAAAGGACGGCGACAAAGCTCAAAACATCAGGAATACTGCCATGTATATCAGGAGACTTAAAACCATGTCTGCACCGAAGGCTCTTCACGTAATAGATTCCTTTATTTCAGGCAAAAGAAGCATAGATAAAGAAAAAATGTATATACTTAAATGCCTTGCAGCTGATGATACGAGCGCCGGGGAGTTTCTCAATATGCTTGAGGAACTTAAATATGATATTGAGAATAAAGCGCCTGATTACGGTGCAGATGTTATACTTTCTACTATTCATTCAGCAAAAGGACTTGAATATGATAATGTCATAATTGCAGATGCTATTGATGGGCTTTTGCCTGCAGAAGAGACAGATACTGAAGAAGAAAGAAGACTTTTCTATGTGGCAATTACACGGGCAAAGGAAAGGGTGATGATCCTTAAATACAGCGACTGCTATATGCCGTTTGTGTATGCAATGGAAAAAATACTCAGGAAAACACAGCCAGGCAGGGAACTATGTGAAGCTTTTGCAAATATGCAGCTTCGTACTGGAGATGTGATTATACATAAACAGGTTGGTACAGGAACGGTAATTGCAATTGATGGCGATATTATTACTGTGGAATTTGGCGGAGGCAGCAAAAAATTCTCATACAGCTTTTGTGTGAAGCAGGGAATGATAAGTAAGAAGCTGTAAATAACTGTAGTGTATATTCTAAGGGATATGATATAATGTGATTGCAAAAACGACGTTATAAAGGTAAGGATAAGAATGAACAATCTTTTTAACATACTGCCTGAGGATTTTTTCAAGCCCCTTACAAGTAAATATCGCAGAGAATATGCTGACTGTATAATGCTCCTGTTTAATACATTCAAGGCCGAAATCTCTTATGGCGTAAACCGTGAAGTGGTGATAAGAGCACTTACAGCATACTTTGAGAGTGATGATATTGAAATGATTTTCAATGATGAGGAGCCTGCAGTAAGAGATGCCAGAGAAAAAGCAAATGGAGTGGTTGCCATGCTCAAATCATGCGGCTGGATAGAATACGAGCAGGATACAGACCATCAGATAAATATTGTGCTCTTTGAGTATGCCGTGCCTGTGATAGAAAGCATGAACACCCTGATCAAAAATGAAGAAACAGAATATCAGGGACTGATCTCACAGATACATGCGAGCCTTCAGAACAGAGAGCTTTACAGCAGACCGTATGAACTGATAATCAAAGGAGTGAAAGAAAACACAGACCGCCTCATATCAGAGCTCAAAAAACTCAGTGCAAGCATCAAAAGACACATGGAAAAACAGACAAATGAGATGGATGCATCAGAGGTTTTGGATCTGTTTTTTGAATATCATCAGAATATCGGATCAAAAGCATATCTTCGAATGAAAACAAGCGAAAATATATCATATTTTCGTACTGCCATAGTAAGGAAGCTCGATGAAATACTCGAAGATGGCGATATAATGGAAAGAAGCACAAAAGGGTATATGGAAATTGAGCAGATTGATGACAGGGAAGAGGCATATGAGGGCCTTGTTAATGTGATACTTGACATTAAATCAGCGTTTTATAGCCTGGATGATATCATAGAGGAAATAGATCGCAAGCATACAAGATACCAGCGCAATGCAGTAATGAGAGCAAGATTTCTGCTTTCTGCAGGTAACAATACAGAAGGTAAGCTGTCAAGAATATTAAACAGTCTTGCACAGGAGCTCAATTCATCTGACGCTGCAGAGTTTTCTGAGGCGACAGCTTTGGAAATAAGAAAGCTGTTTTCCATGTATCCGCAAAACTATATATCTCCTGAGTCGCTCAAAACAATGCCTGTATTAAAAAAGGCAGGCCAGGTTGATGACCTTGGAGCAGACATGGTTATGTCAGAAGAAAGCAGAGCCCTGTACAAAGAAGCCCTCAAAGCACGCAACAGAAATAAATTCTCCAGGAAAAATATCGATGAATATGTTGTAAATCTCCTTGGAGACAGAGATGAGATCAACGTAAGGGAAATAGATGTAGATTCAAAACGGGATGTTATCAGGATTGTCTATATAAGTATATATGCAGGCAACAGAGCCAACCGGTATGCTATCAGACGCCTTGATGGCAGGATACGCAAAGGGGATTTTGAAATACCGGAGTTTGTTATATGCAAGAGGTAAAATCATATGTTTGAAATATTAAATGAATCAGTAGCCCAAAAAGAAAAATTCAGGACAGCAGCCAACAAGCTGCTGAACCAGTGTTTCCTGCTCAGAAAAAAAGAAGATACCAGGAAAGATTATGTATTTGTCAGGCAGAATATAAATATGTTCAAAGAATATTTTGAACTCCTCGGATACGATATCAGGCTTAATGAAGATCAGGGAGTTGCAGCTCTTGTAAACCAGTTTGGAACAGGCAGACTTGCCCTTAACAAGACCGACAGCATATTGCTTCTAATACTGAGACTTCTATATATTGAAAAGCGCAAAGAGCTTTCGACTTTTTCAGAAGAGGTCACCGTTATAATGGAGGAAATACGCGAAAAATATTCCATGCTTAGAATCAAAGCAAAGCCCAATATGGACAAAGGTATGGAAAAACGGATGGTATCACTGTTTCGCAAATACAATATCATAACAAATCTTGACAGCGATATTAATAGTGCAGACGCAAGGATAATCATTTATCCGTCAGTCATGATGGCAGTGCCTGTCGAAAACATCAACGAATACTATGAAACAGCAGAAAAAAAGCTGCAAACATATACAGGAGGGAAGGACAATGGAGAAACAGAAGAAGACATTGTGCCGAGTGAGGCTGATTAACTGGCACTTCTTTGAGAATGAATGTATCAATATGCACGGCTCCACCCTCATAAGCGGAGAAAACACGGCGGGCAAATCGACAATTCTTGATGCCATACAGCTTGTACTCACAACCAATACAAGGAAATTCAATGTGGCGGCAAACGAAAGAGGAAACAGAGATCTAAAAGGATATGTGCGCTGCAAGACAGGCAATGTCGGTGAAACATATGTGAGAAAAAATGCGGTTCCTGCCAATGTTGCACTTGAATTTTACGAAGAAAAAGCAGACAGATATTTTGTGCTGGGTGTACATATGCTCTCACCTGACGAAGAAAGTCGTGTCACAACCAGGTGGTATGTCGAAGAATGCCGTCTTGAAGATATGTCGTTTATTGTACATGGAAAAGCGGCTTTGGCAGATGAATTCAAAGTCAGGGGCAGGCGTATCAGGTATATAGACCAGAATTATGCGGCCAGAGACAGATTTAAAAGAAGAATGGGCAACCTCGATGACAGGTTTTTTGATATAATTCCTAAGTCTCTTGCCTTCAAACCAATGGATAATGTTAAGGAATTCATAAACAAATTCGTGCTTTCTGAAGAAAAAATAGATGTTGCAGCACTCAGAGAAAACATAGAAACATTAAGCGAGCTTGAAGAGCTCCTTGCCAAAAGCAACAGGCAGCTTGCCTGCCTTGAAGGAATAATAGCCACATATGAGCAGATAGAATCAAAAGAACACGATATTAAAGTCAATGACTTTCTTTTGCGTATAGCAGGTATTGATATGCTCAAGGAGCGGATATTATCCCTCGAAAAAGATATAATTGCAAAAGAACAGATAATTTCAGAAATAAGCGGCAAAATAGTGCAGCTTGAAAAAGACGGCACTGCAGCAAAAGAACAGCTTATGGCTGTAAATGTGTCTATTCATGAAAACGAAGCAAGCAGGCTTTTAGAGGAGCTGCAGCGCAAACTCATATCAACAGAAAACACCATCAAAGAAGCACAAAGGCGTAAAGAACAGCTGAAGCTGCAGATTAAAGCTTTGGAAATGCTGCTTGTTAAGCTCAAAAAAGCGGGCAAAACTCCACTGACAGCAGAGCACCTTGATATACTCATGTCAGAACAATATGATGAAAAGAAACACGAAGCGATTGAAGCTCTGAAAATATTTTCAAAGCAGGATATGGCACTTATTCATGAAGACAGAGCAAAGCTTATGGTTGAGACAAAGGAGCTTGACAGACAGATTCAGACTCTGCAGGAAACGCATCGCAGACTCAATAAACAGATTCTTACTTATCCTGAAAATACAGAAGCCCTGAAAAAATTCATAGAAGAAGAATTCAAAGCGAGAGGAATATCGTCCAAAGTATACATACTTTCGGAGCTGCTTGAGATTACAGACGAGACATGGAGAAACGCGGTTGAAGGATATATGAACACGCAGAAATTCTATCTTGTTGTTGAGCCTGAATATTATAATATTGCATTGCAAAGCTATCACAAGCACAGAAAACAGATACATTCTGCGGGAATAATAAACACAGGCAAACTTGCATATGACAATGAGCAGAGCAATGAATCTCTTGCTTATGTTGTAAAAAGTGAAAACAGATACGCAAAAGCATACATCAACTATCTGCTTGGAAGGGTTATGCGCTGTGAAAATGTTGATGAACTCAAAGAACACAAAATTGCCATTACGCCAGAATGCATGCTTTATCAGGGATATGTTGCAAGGAATATGAATCCTGAGCTTTATCGCAAGCCGTATATAGGGCAGAATGCTTACAGAATGCAAATAGAGCATATAAAGGAGGAACTTGCAGAAAAAACGACACAGAGAAATATTCTTAGAGAAAACTGTAAGACTTATGATGAGATAATAAGCCTTGAGGCTGATGTTAACCCTGATCTCATACAGCTTTATATGAATGCACCTTCAGACCTTGCAAGGGAGCAAAATACTTTGATTAAGGTCAAAGCTGAGCTTGCTGAAGCCCAGAAGGATCCGTCTCTTATGGAGCTTGAAATCAAAAAACAGGCGATAGAAAAAGCTCTTAAAGACATTGATTGCTCTTTGGAAGTTTTTCGTGAAAACAAAATTAAAACATCATATGATATTGAATCTGAACAAAAAAGCCTTGAAGAATATAGGGCAAGGCAACAAAGTAGCAGAGAAGATTTAAGAGCTCTTGCAGATGACGATGCGAAAGCATATGAAGAAGCAGAGAAAAAATATTCGGATAACCGCAGAAAGAAACAGGCTGAGACGATAATATCAAACTTTACTCCGCAAAGAAGCCAGTTCTTGAATGAACGGATGCAGCTTACAGATTCCCTCAAAAAACAGCAATATACTTTCAATTATGACTACAGCTGTGATTTCACACTTGGCACAGAAGAAATTTCAGCATATATTTCAGCAGCGCAAAAGCTTAGATCTGTCGAGCTTGTAAAATACGAAGAAAAGCTCAAAACTGCAAAAGAAGACTGTGAGGAAATATTCAGAAGCGACTTCCTTTCCAAAATGAAAGAGCATATTGAAGCTGCCAGAAATGAATTTCGCAATCTCAACAAGGCACTTGACAATATATATTATGGAGATGACAGCTACTATTTCAAAATAACTTTTGATAAACAAAAGGAAGGCCTGTACAAGATGATTACATCTGAAAACAATCAGGAAGGAAACAATATGTGGACTGCAGCCTTTGAAGCAGAATACAGAGAAGAAATCTCCGACCTCTTTGACAAGCTCATGACAAGAGATGACAAAGGCGACAAAATAGTAGCCGAATATACAGATTACAGATCATATCTTGATTATGACATTGAGATTCGTAAAAAAGACGGATCATATCAGAAATTCTCCGATATATATGGCGAAAAAAGCGGGAGCGAAACGCAGGTACCATACTATGTTGCAATCGCAGCTTCCTTTTATCAGCTTTACAGATTCGGTAACAGCGTAAGACTCATGCTTTTAGACGAAGCATTTGACAAAATGGACGATGAAAGAATCAAAGCAATGATGGAATTCTTTAATAGTCTTGACCTGCAGGTTATACTTGCTACTCCGCCTGCCAAAATTGAAACAATCGGTGAACATGTAGGCACAATTCTGACAGCCATCAGAGCAGGAAGAGCAAGCATTGTAGAAGAATATGATCTTTAACGGGTGTGTTTTGTATGGACAAATATCAAAAAACAATATTGAATGAACTTTTGAATAAATATGAAAAAAGCTTGAGTTATCTTGGCAAAAACAAAGTGTCGCAGAGTTTTTCAGTTAATATACCGCAAAAATTCCCACGATATACAGATGATGCTGAGTATGAATTGTTCAAAGAGATAAATAATTCTCTTGCAGAGCTTGAAGCTGCAGGCATTGTGAAACTGGAGCATGAAAAAAACGGCACAGTCAAAAAAGCAGTGCTTGTAAAAGAAAAAATCAGTAACTGCTACAGTATGCTTGACAGGGTTCCGAGGAAACAGAAACAGGAGTCGCTGCTTTCAGTTATAGACAGGGGTCTCTCTGGCAGAACAGACAGCAGATATGAGTGCCTTAATCTGTATCTTAAAGAACAGAAGAACAGAATTGCACGCAACAGAAATGTCGAGTTTTATGATGGGGATAACGAAAAATACCGCCAGTTTCTTGAAATGTCTGCTGCTGTGCTTGAAAACGAAGAGGAAATATATATAAGGGATTTCTCGATTAAGCTTTTTCATGATTCCAAAACAGCGGAGGAGCTTAGAGGTAAAGTTCAGTCCATGCTTTATCAGTACGGTGAATTTGAAGAAAAAGAGCATATCCTTGAAGAAAACGGGATAGTAAATACGCCTACTTATGTCTGTATTAAAGGCTGTGCAGAAATTGTCCTCGGAGGGCAGTATATCAACCTGAGAAACATAAAGGGGGATCTGGCTCTTTCGTCCGAAACATTAAAGGATTTAAGCAGTGTTGCTGTGACAGGTAAAAAAGTTATAACTGTTGAAAATCTTACAAGCTTTCATGATTTTAATGATAATGGGTATTTCGTAATATACCTGGGCGGGTTTCATAATAGAACAAGAAGAAATTTCCTGAAAAAGGTGTATAATGATAATCCTGACTGTTTGTATTTCCATTTTGGTGATATTGATGCAGGCGGCTTCTATATTCTTAATCACCTTAGAAAAAAGACAGGGATACGGTTTAAGCCTGTTTGTATGGGAAAAGATACTTTGGAAAAGTTCAGAGAGTTTGCAAAGCCACTTACGCAAAGCGATAAAAAAAGGCTTGAAAATCTGCTTGAAAAGTATGAAGAAGATGATGACAGAAAATATGCTGGGATATGCAGTGAAGCAGTGGAATATATGCTTATAAACAATTGTAAACTTGAGCAGGAGGCTGTAATGCTGCAAAAGCCGCCTGCCTCAGAAGTTAAGGATTAATCAGTCTTTCAGACAGCCTATGGGTACAATCAGGATACCGTCACTGCGTCTGTATGCATAATCTCCGGTACCGGTAAGAACCATAAGAAATGAAGGCTTTTTCATTTTGTCAGTATCAAGTTTTTTGCACAGAGCTGTGAGGTTTGAAGCACCTTCCTCAATCAGATGGTCTCCGCCAAGCTTTATTTCTATAAGGCCGTAGGAACCGTTTCGGAGGTGAACCACGGCATCACATTCAAGCCTGCTTTTGTCACGGTAATGATAGACGGTGCCGTTAAGAGCGTCTGCAAAAACTCTGAGATCTCTGATGCATAATGTCTCAAATAAAAATCCGAAAGTATTAAGATCATTTAATAAATCCTGTGGACCTATACCAAGTGCGGCTGCTGCAATCGAAGGATCCGTATAATAGCGTGTATCTGATGAACGTATTGCTGTTTTAGAACGCAGATTAGGGTTCCATGCGGGCATATCCTCTATAACGAATATTCTTTTCAGGGCGTTGATGTACAGTGCAACAGTTTCTTCATCGATAGAGCTTTCGTCATTAGCAGCGATATCCTGAGCTATTACAGTGTTTGGAACCTGACTTCCCTGATTTCGCGCGTAGGATCGCATCAGGCGTTTAACGCGTTCCGGATTTTTGACAATATTGTCAGCACGGTTTATGTCGTAATGGACTACACCGTCATAATAATCAAAGGCCTGATCCAGTGCTATTTCATCACGCATATCGATTGATTGAGGCCAGCCTCCTCTGCATGTAAGAAATGCAAGCCGCTCGATATCAAGATGAGATTCACCGTCAATGTCAGTTGGATTGTCAAACAGCAATCTGAGACTGATATCGCCACTGGAATCTCCTGACTCATATAGACTCATTGGCCTCATTGTAAGCCATGTGAACCGGCCGGTGCCTGAATGTGTTATCTCAGAAGTATCAGCAGGCACTGAAGAGCCTGTAAGTATGAACTGACCTGTAAGGCCGCGATGATCAACCTGAAATCGTATTGCGTCCCACAGCTTAGGAGCAAGCTGCCATTCATCAATAAGCCGTGGTACGTTACCTGCCAGCAGTCTGGAAGGGTTGAGTTCTGCCATTGCTATGTTCTGCTGTTTTTTTTCGGGATTATCCATATAGAGAACGCTTGCTGCCACCTGCTCTGCAGTAGTTGTTTTACCGCACCATTTTGGACCTTCAATGAGCACGGCACCTTTGCCTTCAAGCTTTCTGATTAAAATGCCATCGGCTACTCTATGCTTATAATCTGTCATTTGAAATTGCCTGCTTTCTACTTAAGTATTTACCTATATTATACTCTAAAAATCAAAATACACAACAAAAATCCGACGATTGGCCAAATATTTTTCCGACGATTGGCTAATAATTTTTCCGACGATTGGCCGAATGTATTTTGTTGCGGAGTTATTCTCTGTCTGCATGACAGCAAATAAATACTAAAAAAGTGTGATATAATGCAAAGTAGTTACTTTCGAATATACATAGGGAGGATTTATGCATATTGTTAAAGATTATGTTTCGGATTTAAGGGAGGAGTTTTCGGGCTATAACGGCAGTAAGCTCTCAAAGGATTTAATGTCAGGTATCACAGTTGCAGCTGTAGCACTTCCGCTGGCTCTTGCATTTGGTGTCAGTTCGGGGGCGACTGCGGCAGCAGGGCTTGTCACAGCCATAATCGGCGGTATTATAATAAGTGTTTTTTCGGGAGCCTCGTTTCAGATATCAGGGCCGACAGGTGCAATGACAGCCATACTTGTCACGTTAGCTTCAAAATACGGCATGCAGGGAATACTTACAGCCTGTTTTATGGCAGGAATAATTCTGATTGCAGCCGGTATTCTCAAACTCGGCAGAGTTATCTACTATATTCCTTCATCTGTAATTACAGGATTCACATCAGGCATAGCACTTATAATTGCACTGGGGCAGCTTGACAATTTCTTCGGCGTCACATCCTCGGGAGAAATTGCAATAACCAGGGTGCTTTCATATTTCACAAACGGTTTTGATCCCAACTGGGAGGCGGTTGCAATAGGCGTATCAGTAATGGTCATAATGATTATATGGCCAAAGAAACTCAATGACAAAATACCATCATCCCTTGCAGCCCTTATAATCATTCTAATTGCATGTTATTTTCTTAATCCTGATGTCGAAACAGTAGGTCAGATACCAAAGAGCCTGTTTCTTGATGAAAGACTTTCACTGGGCAGTATTAATATGGCACAGTTCTGGGATCTGTTTGTACCTGCGCTTTCGATTGCGGCACTTGGCATGATTGAAAGTTTGCTTTGCGGTGCATCTGCGGGCAAGATGAAAAAAGAAGAGCTTAATGCGGACAGGGAATTAATTGCTCAGGGTATAGGCAATATGATTATACCGTTTTTTGGAGGCATTCCTGCAACAGCAGCTATCGCAAGGACAAGTGTCGCAATCAAAGCAGGATGCCAGACCAGAATAACAGGCATATTCCATGCTGTGATTCTGCTGCTTTCGATGTTTGTGCTTTCACCTGTAATGTCTGAGGTGCCGCTTTCGGCGCTGGCGGGAATACTTATTGTTACCGCATGGAGAATGAACGATTGGAAAAACATACACTTCATATTTGACCATAAATTCAAATCGGGAATGCTCAAATTCTTTATAACGATGATTGCAACGGTGGTGCTGGATTTGACACAGGCAATAATAATAGGGGTTGCGTTCTCATCATTCCTTATAATCGTGAAGCTTACTGACATCGATATATCAGTAAGTGAAATTGACAAAGACAGACTTGAGGAGGTTGGAGTTCACATTCCTGAAATATCAGGCAAAGTCAGGATTGCATACCTTACAGGGACTATTTTCTTTGCAGTAGTTGACAAGCTTGTTAAACAGCTCAGGAAACAGGAAAGTGCAGAAGCCCTGATACTTTCTATGCGAGGCGTTCCGATGATAGATTTGTCAGGTATAGAAGCTATGATTGATCTTGTCAGAGAGCTTGAAGCAAACGGCACGGAAGTATACCTTACAAGCGTACAGCCAAAGGTGCTTGAAGAGATGAGGAGAGGTGGCCTTATAGACCTGATAGGAGAGGAGTATGTATTTCAGAGTGCTGAGCAGGCAATAGTGATTGCACAGCAGGAGCATATGTAAAACAACTCGGAAATCTATAAAAAAAGCGAGACGAACCCGGAAAAAATGTGATAAGATTTCAAAAACGTTGAAAATTAAACGTTTTTGAAATGATTAGGCTGAATGGAGAACATTCCGTTATATGCAGCTTGCAATCTGTAGAGCATCTAAAATGAGCAAAGGTCCATTTAAGTGATAAGATTATTGTCCTGCTCGGGAAAACTGGGCAGGGCATTTGTTTGCCTCAAATCATTTCGGTGAAACGCCTCAAATCATTCCGGTGAAATGCCTCAAATCATTCC
>CAVAON010000053.1:0-13458 GCA_963590215.1 Anaerovoracaceae bacterium
ATATTGTAGAGCTTTGAGTATAATCAGACCGCCCCGTTCCTATTATGCGACCATCTACACAACCATTATTATTCTCAATAGTAGCAATTTGATCAAAAGATGATGAAATATGCTCATTTAACTGGTCAATTAAGTTTTCTAAATGCTTTTCAATCATATCCTCACCCTAATCTAAAATATGCAATATGCCAGTGCAAAGCCAATACAGATTCCCAATGCGACTAATCCCACACACTTCAATACCTTAGATAATTTGTTTGATTTCTGAGCTTCTATAAGTGAGATATTAATAGCCTTTAGCGAATCTAAAGTCTCTTTATATTTTTCACTATAATTCACTAGTTCACGTTCATATGCCCGTTCTTGATTTAATCTTTCTAGCCTACGTTGCTCCTCATCATATATAATTCTTAAAGATTCTATTATTGTTGATTTTCCCGCATTTGTTTCACCAAAAAAAGCAATACAAAATTTATCCCATTCACTCGATGACTCTAGCTTTTCAATTTCTTCTTTAAATTCATTATTAATCTCATTTAATGTAGATATGATAACTTCAAGCTCTTTATTCTCCTCTTCCCCAGTTATCTCAACATCTTCAGCTGCAGCAACAGCTTCCTCTAACGATCCAGCTACTCTGTCATACTTTTCTTTGATATCACTAGCTACCATAAAACTTCCACCTTATTTCTTTTGTTTTGTCTCTCAAAATAATTTCTACTTCTTCAGACTTTTTTCTTAATATACTTCCCCGACTTAATCCTCAAATCACTAGGCTTTTTAGCATCAGTCGGAATCACCCACAGGCGCCCCACTCGATCAGCTCCTTCGATTCGTCCCTGGGTGCACATAGCGCGAACTCGTCGCTCTCCTATGCCCCATCTTTCTGCTGCTTCTTTTGATGTAATATACCCCTCCATAGCTTCACCTCAATCAAAAAACACCACAGGCACTGTACCTATGGTGTCAAAGCTCTAATTGCTGCAACTGGCTACCATTTAACAGGCCCTACTAGTTTTGCGTCACAATGTTTCCATTGCTTTGCCTTTTAAAATCTGATTTTATGGTAAACCCGTAACGGAACCAAATCAATCAAATTTTCTGATAATTGTGTGAAGCTTTTGTGAATTATAAGAACATATGGATTCCATGTAGCTTAGTGTAATTAGAGATAAAAAATCCTAATCATCTGCAACCTTGCCCTGTCTAATAATTTTCAAGCCAAATGTTTTCAAATGCATTAGTGTACGCTTTTATTTCTGCTGGAATGAACTCCTCAGCCATATCCTTCATGCAGTCCATTTCCATTGTGATTTCTCCGCCGTTCTGATACTTGTAGTAGCTCCAGGCAATAGAGCCTGCCATTGCAGCATTTGTATCTGTATCGCCGCCGACTGATAGGGCATTTCTGATAGCATCCTCAAAGTCCTCGCTTTCTAAAAAAGCCTGAATAGCAACAGGAACTGTGGCCATGCATGAGCAACCTCTCAGATTCTCAACTTGCAAGACTTCAATGGTTTTACCTAAAGGATAAAAATGCTCTTTTACATATGACTCTATTTGCTCCTTAGATGAGCCTGTTTTTGCCATATAAATACATACTGCTATAGCCTGCGCCCCTTTTATTCCTTCAGGATGATTATGGGTGACCTCTGCAGAAAGCTTTGCCAAATGTAGGGCCTCATCTAAGCTTTTTGCAGCAAGTCCACATGCGGAAACTCTCATTGCGGAGCCATTGCCATAGCTATTATATGGCTCATGATTTTCGCCTTTAAACCAAGCCTTAAATGCACCACCATAACCAGCGCGTGGGTATTTTCTAGCCCATTCGACCATCGCAGCTACCATGTTCTTGCGTATCTGGTCATCATCTTTTGCTGGTCGCATTAATGCATCTGCTACGGCAGTCGTCATTACAGTATCATCTGTGCACTTGCAACCCACAGGAAATATTTCCACATACTTATTCATTGTCTCGCTACGTGCACCCTCGTAACAAGAACCACAGATATCACCAATAATCGCTCCGTACAAAATGTTACCTCCTCTTGCAAATCAGTTTGAATAGTCCCTCACCCTTACACACAGTTCCTATGCCAACTCACGGATTCTAAACCAAACCCACTCGGGAACGACTAGCGCATTTGCCATGTCCTTAATATTCTCTGTGATTCTCAAATTTCCTCCCTTTTGTACAAAATCTCTGAGATGACTCGCCCAAAACCAAGAATCTTCATTCAGATGTGGATCCTTAGGCAATTTACGAAGTTTCCCATAAATTAATGGCTCCACAATTTTCTTCTCTCGCTTATTCATATCCTGAAAAGAAATCTCTCCTGCCACATACTTCTTCATCAAATCAAGACAGTGGATATACTCCTCGTCTGTGACATCCTCAGGCATTTTTGCATACTCCCAATAAGGACGATAGTTATTGATTGGCGTCGAGTCATCTGGCTCACAATCATCTGAATCGTAGGATAAAAAATCTCCCATATGCATGCCATCCTCTTCCCAGTCAGATTCTTCTGTCGCGTAAATTGCGCCTTCATCATCCAAATCCTCGGTAGTGCCCTCGCCATCAGATACAGTCGCCTCATCTAAAAGCTTTTTTTTTCCGTACACAAGACCTATTCCTGCGGTCGCAAGAAGTGTTCCGATTAATAATGTTTTTGTCTTCATTGTATATTCCTCCGTTTTTGCTTCATTGATTACCCCTAGCCCTATTTATAAAATGGCTTGGAGTAAATAGTTCCTTATACTCTAATCGTATCAAACCACGATGACATTATTTGTCCATCTCGCAATCTTCTATCCATCCTATCAATCCAAAGCAGCACGGCAATTGTAGTTGGTGCTCTCACGGATCTCCTTGATTGCCTTTGCTCCCTCGCGCACTGCAACCTTACCTATCTCCTTGCCAATCTCGGCGCCAGCTGCCAAGGCTATGCCAACTACTACGAGTGACCCTGTTGTTAAAATTCTGTTAAACATGTTTTACCCTCCTGAAAATAAAATAATCACCCTACCGGTATTGGTAGGATGATTACAAGATACTCTCCCAGGATGACACATTATGACTATGTGAGGATATTTTTGAAAAAAATTGCCTAGCCTATGCATCCTCCAGGCTCACCTCTATATCACACTTCCTCTTCAGTATCTATCAAGCCTGCCAGTTCCAGCTCCTCCTTCTTATACCATCTTTGTTGAAAACTACAATCATCTGCATATATATCAAGTAACATCTTTCTATAGGCACATAGAAGAAGATCCAATCCTATTTTCCCTTTCAAAAAATTACTAACTGCTTTCAAAACTCTTTTCCTTCCTGTAAGTGGCCCCTTGTAATAGACAAGGTTCATATAGTTAGACATATCCTCATAGTCAAACACGCCATGGTAATCTTGAAAAAAGCCCCATGCCTTCATCTCTGCGTTATCTCCGCACTTTCCATGAATGTGAGACTCCTTTTCTGCCACCTCTGAAAATCCAGCACACCACTCTAATACAAATGGATCATCCTCATTTTGCGTAATAAATCCTAAACAATTTTTAGGTAGCCCTACAACAACATCTCCCTTTTCAAAAGGTACTGGAAATTCTAACCAGAATCCATTAAACGAGCTATATAAATCATCCTCTTCCTCCGATAATAATTCACCAAAAATCACTATTTCCATAGGTTCCTTCTTCTCATTAAAAATCATATAATGGTATCTCTGCCCAGGAATTCTCTTTTCTATATTAATTTTAGAAATATCAAAATCCTTAAAATCCATATCATCGAAATCCTTCCATATCTCATCTACTGAAAGAAACACTTGATCAAAATGGTTACCCTCTATAAAATGATTTCCAGCATCTACAGAGTAAAAATATACTTCCCTTTCATCCAGCCTATAAAAGTTCTCTATTTCCCTATCCAAAAGAGCCATATATCTCCGAAGCATATCATGTAGACTCGGATAATACTTGCAGTATGAGCGTTCTGGCACTTCACAATCCGGCATGGTTTCTATCAACTCATTCCAAGCAGCCTTTTTCTCATCCCATGTAAGCTTGTCGCATTGATAAATAAGCCATGCGACCTCTAGCGAATTAAACTTATAGTCTATCTCCCTCAAATAATCTGAAATGTCCTGTGAATTGATAAAAGCACAAATATCCATGTCTCTCTTTTCCTCCATTCTGATACATCGATTGCTAAGTTTAACTTCGTTTAGTATAAGTAGTCTCATGTACAAATTTTCCCACATGTATGGCCTTATACAAAAAAAGGAGCCTCGAAAGGCTCCTAAAAACTGTTACTTTATTTACTTCTTAATTTCCGCTACACTAAGATAGTTCACTATCTATGGATTGCATACATCCCCTGACATCATCAGTCGACATACCATCTACATCGAAAAATTTCTCCCACAGCTTTGACCCTTTTTCTTCATCTCCTGCCAGCCAGTCACTTACCTCTTTTAATAATGCCTCCTCTCCATCAAGAGAGTGTGTATAGCTATGTATCGTATACAGTGGAGACATTTGCGGGAAAGCTTCAAAACCAATATGATTATGCTTTACTGCTCCAGTTGTCCATTTCCCATCATAGTCTTTAAATAGGCCTTGCAGACAACAGCAATCCCAGTTATCACCTACTTCCAAAATTAGGATTCGCTTCTTTGGAGTAAAAGGATATCCATCTACTTCTACAATATCACCTGTTTTAAAAGGAACCGGCAAATTGAGTTCACTAATTCCGTAATAACATAAATGCTCACCTGTAATATCCTCGTCAACCTCTACACTTATCAGTACATCATGAGCAAAAATATAACGGCATGCTGGAATATACTTCCCTTGGTCATTTTTTATCCATTTAGTAACTTCAAACCAGTGAATGTCTTCCGCCTGCGTTTCAGAAAATGCTAACTCCTCCTGGATAGAATGTAGGACATCTTCATAAGTGGCAAATACCCCAGTAAATTCACTATCCGCCTCCGTTGTATTTTCAGTAAAATATTGTGGCTCAATAGTAAATACGCCCTCAGCATCTCTCAAATCAATAGCCATTTCTATGGACATTATAAAGTCCTTATAGTCCCTTATGGCATACTCATTTCCGCTGGCCAGGATGCTCGGACCAACCTCTTTTAAAGCTTCGTACTTTTCCATAAGAGGACTTGCTGAAAAAAATATTATTTCTGCTAGATTTGAAGACATCCGCTCAACCGTTTTTAGATAGTCTGCCATCTCTTTAGATGGAATGAATTGATCTAAATACTTATCATACATAGGCTTTAACCTCCAATTTTTATTATATACTTGATGGGGTCAGACACTTTATAACAGCATATAAAATAACAGATCTTTTCGTTACATTTTTTCATATGTAATCGATGCACTTATTTCGCATGAGACAATCGCATGATCGCTAATCTCATCATCAACAGAACGCTTATCCATCTCTGGTATAATGACCTTGGAAAACACAGTGCTTCTATCAATAAAAATGTAATCTAACTGTCTTTCTTTATTTCCTGCATGGAAATAAGTTTTAGTTTCTTCTCCATCAACATCATAAGTAACATCGATCATTCTGCGCTGAAGTTTAAGAAGATTTTCTCTATTAAATGATCCTTCATCATCAAATGCATTGAAGTCACCTAAAACGATGAACTCTTCTTCGCATCCCTTTTGCTTCTCAACTTCTGCAAGAACTGCTTCCCACATTTTCTTTGAAACTTTATTTCTTTCTTCATCATCAGAAACTGAAATCATATGTACATTCAATACTCTAAGCCTTCTACCTGATTGTGTTTCGAGTATAGCGTATACATATCTACAACTAAAATCTTCATCATTATCTAACTGTAATTGCTGATAATCTTCAAAAAGTTCTTCATTAATACACAGGATTGGCAAAGCATAGTAAGGATTTTTCTTTTTATCCCATGCCTTTGGAGCTATTACTGTATAAGCATAATCGGTGTTCTCTCCATTCCACCAGTCAATCCACTTGTCGCCCTCAGGGATATACTCTTGGAAAGCTAATATATCGTTAAAGTCCATAAGATTTGCAGCCTTTTTCAGACGTCCTAACTTACTTTTAAGTTGAGCATTTTCTGCTGGCTTATCACCTGTGTAATCATGAAAATTCAATGATGCAATCCCCATTACATCGTTATGAACTTCATGTAATTTGTCATTTCCTGTTCTTATATCCACAATTGTTTTGAATAAAAGAAGCTTAATTACAAAAGGGATATATACTCTCTTAAATCCTAATTGTTTTGCAATAAAGCTCTGACACTCTCTAAGAAACTTTTCACATTCGTCCGAGATAACTAAAGCAGTCTGAAGTGACAACCCATTATATGTTATTCCATCAATTTCTAACTCCGAAATCTCTTTCCAATTAGTATTTTTTAGTTCTGATCGCTGTATAAAACATACTTGTTCTACAAGAAATCCTCTGGATGCATTTGATCCTGGTTGAAACAATTCACTTTTTACTATTTCTAATCCACTAAGTACTTCGCTTGGTAATTTCACCTGTAATTGCATATCCGCTCCTCCTTTTGGTAAGATATTTGTCTTATCTCTTTCTGATAAGATAATACTCTTACCAAAACAAAACGTCAAGTACTTTTGTAAAAAAATAGCAGGTAAGATTTCTCCTACCTGCATGGAATGTAATGTGTGCGGTTAATTTTAGGTTTATTGTGAACTTCTTTTGCGTCTTCGCCTTCTTTTCTTAAATTCACGCTTCTGCAATTGAGCCTGGCGGTTCATAAGCTCCGCTTTTTTCTCTGGATCGGTTTCATTCTCAATCTGCTTTTGCAGCTCTCCCTTACGATATTCCGACAAAAGCTCTTCCACATGATTATAATCCCGTTCAAAGAGAATATCACTAATCTGTTTCTGCAAGTCTGTAAATTGAATCTTGCCTTTATCGACACGCTCAATGATTTTTGCTATAACTGTATCCTTGCTACTGGTTTTGTACTTTGGCATGGCATTCCATTCCTGCAGCATGGCAAGTTCTGGTCGCCATAAAATCTCAAGCTTTCTTTTTAGTTTCCGCTTAGGATTGCTCAATGGCTCCCTAAGAACGTAAAAATCAAATTCATCACCTATGATCTCGGCAGATATAATACCCCAATACTCCGGTACATGCTCATCAATATGCGCCGCATGACTTGAACCCACCACTACAATATTTTTGTCATAGTACTTATCGTAATCCTTTACCTGGGAAGCAAGCCTGGCATAAGTATCAGCATCAGACTTAATCTCAATTCCCACCAGTTCTTCTGGCAGCACCATAACTACGTCGGCTCTAGACCGCCCCATAGTCTTTTCCTCTATGAAGCGGGTTTTGCCGTATTTCATTTCTAAAAATTCAAATAGTGGCTCTCGAATATCTTTATCGCGAAGCATTCTGTCTTTAGGCCTTTCTTTATTGGTATACCGCGGGCTCATTATCTTTCATCGTCTTCCGGATTTAATCGTAGTGCCACACAGGGATGGGGTCAGGCACCTTATAAATTTTCTAATCACATATGGTCTGCGCCTCAGCATACTCCCCTGCTCCAAAAGCGCATAGTCTTACGTCTACTATATAATCTGGATAAGCAGCAACAAATTTCTTGTAAGCTCTGCAGCACTGCTTGGCTGATTCTGCAACTGGATGCTCCAGGCTTCCTCCAAATATGCCAGAGCTAATCAGTGGAAATGAGATGCTGTGATATCCATTATCCTTTAGCACCAGCAAAGAATTATAGTAGGCATCATACAGCTCTTTAAAGGCTGTAGGAGTTCTGCCAAAATCTGGACCTACTGCATGAATAATGGCTTTCGCATTTTTCATGTTAAAAGCTGGGGTAATTATCGCGTCGCCATCTTTTATTGGAGTATCGTATTTATTGCAAGCCGCAGTCAGTTCTGTCATACCAGCTTTTCTAAATATAACTCCACAGATGCCACCGCCAGCCCAAAGGCCACCATTTGCTGCATTTACTACTGCATCTACTGTTTCATCGGCACAGGAGCCGTGGATTAGCTTAAATGTACTGGTTTTATTTTCTGTCATCATTTTTTACCCGTCCTATTAACTCATTTCTTGTATCTATTGCCGGTTCATAAATCATACTCCGAAAATGATATTATCTCTAGTGGCTGCACCTTAGATAAATACTCTGCCATAATCTCGTAAGGTTCTTCATCTGTCTCGAAGAAAACCTCCTCACTAGCATCTATACTATACTCACCCGTAGTATTATGAAACCAGCCTATTGAATCTACATCTGTAATATCCTTAAATTCGGAAAAATAATAATCTATAGTTTGAAGTGAAACACCATCCTTCGAAATCTTATACAAACCAAAAATGCTGTAAGCAGCACCACCAGACCCCTCAAAATAAAATAAGTTATCGCCTAAATAATAATACCTACTACGAATATACCCTTCCATCAAAAGAATTGGTTCCTCGTTTTCTAAAGTATAGGCAGCTAAAATTCGCTCTCCAAATTCTTCTGAAGTATCAGTTATTATTAACTCATCGACACCATTCCCATCAATGTCAACACAAGAGTAACCTATATTTGACAGACTGTCTGATATGCTACGTCCAGCTGTAGCTTCGGCAATTCCCACTTCGCCATCGTTACATACATAATTACTGTCTGAGTTCTGTATAAGATTTAAGACATTATCCAATATGCTTGAATATGCTTCTGGTAGTTCTGACATCTCTACGAGCTCTTGTCCTTCTGAAACTTCTTGTACTTCGGCTTTGTCTTCAATAAACGCTCTGAAGTCTGTATTTTGTTCTTCTATTTTCTCATTCTCGCAACCGCAAAGAGCCAACCCTGTAGAGATTGCAAAAACAAAAATTGATATGTTTTTCATGTGGCCAATGCCCTTATATTTTTAATCCCCAATTTATATCCCAAAGTTTCTTCCCCTCTATACCAATTTTATCATCCTCTCCTTAACCTTACCATCTACCTCTGCATCAACCAATTCTATAAGGATTTGATGAAAAGCAGGACTAGCTACTGACAATGGTGCATCTGCGTCTTCTACCCATGCCTCTAAAACATTTAATGCACCATTTTTATTTCCGATAACAGGAGACCTAAGAGCCGCCTCAACAAAGTCATCTCCCTTGCCCGGTTTGTCCTTTAACTCCTGTACTATGAAGTTTAACATATTGACAACTGGCGTTCTCAAACCTGGTGTGTCATCAGGCTGAATATTCAGATTCTCTACATCAATATGTTTTCTAAATAAGTCAAGAACAGCATCTACATAATTATCATCATCCATCAGCCAACTGCAGTAACCATATAGTTTGTCAAAATTCTTCTCCATGGCAGCAAAGAGCTCTTCCTTATACGGCAAACCTATACCTGCTGCTAAACTAATATACTTTCCTTTTTTCACTTCCTGAGCAATTAGCTCTCTTGTCTTAGGATTGCATAAAATCGCATCTACGTAATACTCAATATCTGGATTATCATCCTCTCCATGCTCTTCCTGCCAATCAGAAATATAATATATTGACTCTGCCTCCTGCGGTTGCAATGGCAAATGCTCACTAGCATGTCGCAAGACCTTTACCAGCATTGCTTCCGGATCTTCTAGTGCAGAAATGCCCTGCACTGGTCCTTCATTTAACATGGCATCCACAATCGCAAGTATCCCGGCTATTTCCTCATAGCTAAGGCTCTCCTTATCAAGCAGGGACTCTACATCTGCCTTTTCAAAGCAATTCAGTCCAGAATAAGCTGGCATCACACCATTTGACACAGCATCCGTGAGAAGCCAATGCTTGATCTCATCTGTTTCGGGCTCAATAAAATTAACTGCATGAACCTTTCCCCAGCCATTGACCTTTTTCGCCAAATTCATAATCTCTGTCTGTCCATTTTCCCATGCTCTCATAAGGAAAACTGCATACAAGGTAAACTCATCTGACAAGCCGAGCAATCTCACAAGGCCTTTGACATCATCGTCCATGTCAAATATTTCCATTATCATCATGCCCGCCTTGACGCACTCAATATCTGGTGATTCAAGCATCAAGTGCAAGGCATATCTATAAATATTGTCTATATCCAGCTCATTAGAATGCTCCCCGATATAGTGTTGCATGTCATCTATCATACAGACCATCCTGATTCGGTTGCATACAGTAGCAAAGGCTTCATCCGCCCTGGCAAAGTCCCCTTGACTTGCCAATCGGACTGCAGCGCCAATCTCTTCAATATCTTTCTCATCGATACTGCCCATGCTCATGTGATAAATGGATATGCCATCCCAAGCACCAGCGGCAAATGGAATCCCCTTAGTATCTGGCTGAGGAAGAGAGAAATCGTCCCCAAGAACTGCTTCGGCCTCATTCGTTATACCCTTAGAATCAAGATAGCCTATTATCATGTCAAAAATTGACTCGCTCATAGATTTTCTCCTTAATCATCCTGATTTACCATTGCTCTAACATGTAAAGCTTAGTCTCCAAAGCCTAGAAGCCTTACGCACTTACCATAAACCCTGTTAATTTCTTGCTCGTAATCAAACTTGCTTTTGTCAGGATAGAGCAATTTAAAAACCTTCTTTGCATTTTTCTTTTCAAATACAATCTCCTTTTCCCAGCCATTTTTAACTACATGTACCAGGTCCTCCGGCAAATCTACCATGTCAAAATATATGCGGCTCGATTCTGGTAGGGCCCAACCAATACATTCAAAGCCATGTTCTTCTCTGGCTTGCCCTTCTGACATCGCTATATATACTTCCACAGGCATACTTGTCGTCACTCTTTTTAGCCTGCCCTGGGAATCCAAATTCGGCTTTATTTTCTCGGTGATCTGTGGTGCCCACTCCGGCCTATGCATAAATAAGCTTACCATATAATTTTCTATGGTCTCCTGCCCATAATATGCAATCGGATCAACTGCGGACTCCTTACTCTCATGATCTGGCCATGGCAAGTCCTGACATTTCTCATTCATCCAAGGATCCAATATCAAATGATCCTTGTAATAAAAATGGGCGTAATCCTCTAAATTCTGAAAATACGCATGATTCCAACCGTCCAGCATTTTCCATGCCAAGTCCTCTGCTACCTTCATTTCTTCTTCATTAAAAAACATAACGGACACCTCCTTGAATCAACCTATCTCTCTCTTACATGATAAGTATAAATCCTGAGGTGTCCGTTAAAAACGACAGCTTTATAAAAGTGTTTCCGGTTTGCTCATGCGTCCAGTCCAGCCCATCCATTTTGCCCATTCTCTGGTATCTTCCTTCTCCTCCAGATCATCACCGTGAATTGTACGAAGGAAATCAACGTATCCGTGAATACCGCCCACATCATCCATAAGGGATAATCCGTCCAGGCTCAGGCATACCGGTCTTCTCTTATAGTTTACCGTCGCAATCTTAAGTGCCAAAGACTTGCTGACCTTCTGATTGTTTCTGTCAAAAGCAGTCTGCTCTGCCAGGTAGGCATCCTTTTTCAAATTCAGAGAAACAAAACCATGTCCTTCTGCATCTTTTGCGGTTTCCACTTCGGTGATGGTGTAATAACACTCCTTCAGACGAATCTTCACTTCCCAACCATCGCCGTAATCATAGGCATAGATCAGCTCATCCGTCACGGGAAGTACGGTCAGATTCTTCTCTTCTCTTTCCTGTTGTTTCTGAAGAAATGCTATCTTATCTAAAACTCCCTCATCCTCTTTGATTCCCTCCGGAATCATCAACTCTATCAGAGGAATCCTCTCCAAAAGCTCATCCATACGGCCTTCAAATCCGTAGGACAATTCCTGAATCGTAGCCTCTTCTATAGGGATCATCTTTGCCGGCATCTTGTCCGGATCCTTTCCAGATTCCTTCAGCTTGCTCCATTCTGCAAATGACAGCTGCTGACGAATTATAGGATTCTCCTTCAGAACACTCTGTGCTGTCGAATTGGCAAAATGAAAATGCTCCCACTGGCCCTTATACTTATAAGGTCCGGTATATTTCTTAGCAAGCCAGGTCTTGATACTCTGACCCTCCTTATAATCATCATCCCAATATAGATCCTCAAAATCATCACAAGGGAAGCGGAAATATAGCCCACAAAGCCTCATCCAATCGGTATACAAGCCATCATAAACCACGTAACCATGCTGATCTACTTTGTTCTTACCGCCGGTGAGCTTCTGGAATACTTCTTGCGGCAGGCGAAACTGATGCAAGTGGCTATTCTGCCATCCAAAAGCACGAAGGATCACATAGCTTAAAGCGTGAAGAGTAATGTCTGCCGGAACCAGGATTTCTCTAGCGATTCCCTTTTCCACCTTGCCATACTGCTTCAACACTTCCATATCTTCCTTACGGAGGTCGTCCATATCAAGTGTCAGCTCCAGCTTTAATACTTCTGGACGCTTTCTCATATGAGAATCGTAAAGTTCTTCTGTGGTAAGTTCAGAAGCATTAACACTCTTACTTTCTTTTGCAAGCTGTTTATCATATTCCTTGCGGGCTGTGTTCAGCTCCTTCTTAGAAACCGGGTTCCTTTCAAACGATTTTTTTTCTTCCATCTCCCTCATCTCCTGTTTCATATTTTCTTCCGACACCTGCGACTGGGCCGCTCGCTGCATACGTTTTCTGTAATCATCACTTTTCATCGCATCCGACGATCTATCATCTCCGCCGTAGCCTTTGTCTGTCTTGGTATACGGAAGATAAGCCTGTACTGTCTTCTCGGATACAAAAAGTTTCTCTGCGATTTGTGAAACCGTCTTGCCCCTGGCATAAAGAGCAACTACCTTCTCAGAGGTTGGACTGCTCCACAATCCTTCAGTTATTAAGATGCGTTGCGCACGCACCAATGTCGTTCCAACATTCTGTGACGTCTTCTTCACAGATCCGGTTATCTTGTAATCAGCTATTACCTGCTGATAAATTTCACTATTTCCCACAAATGTACCGCCTTTCGGAGCTTATGAGAATAATATAAAATTATTTGTGTATGGTGTCAACCTAGTATTTTATTGTATACACAAAGGCCTACCCCTGTGTGGCAGGATAGCCCACTTCTCTCGTATCATTGCCAAAAGCTCCGCAGCCCCATGCACCAAGTACAAGAGAACGATCTCTCTAGCAGCCATATAAAGCATCTTGCGTAGATTCATTAAAAATACCGCCTAATCCCGCTTTTCTCCAGCCCTTATTTCAGCCATTCGCTTTTCATATTTTTCCTGCGACCTGATCCTGAAATAATTGTCATCCGTGGCAATCTTATAGGCCTCGCATTCCCTGCTTACATAGCCTTCTCTCGCGAGGAGCCATATAATTCTCTTCCCCGTAGTATGACCAATTCCGGAAACCTTGTCATACCAGAATCCATTATTTTCTATCAGTTCAACAATGTTTCCAAGTAATGGATAGCCTGCCCGGAAAAAG
>CAVAON010000054.1:0-13159 GCA_963590215.1 Anaerovoracaceae bacterium
GGTATCGACTAACGAACTTACGTAATTGGTGGCGGTATAATTTGCATCGCTTGTGTAAGTCTTTTTAGCGTTATCGTTTAAAAGCTTTGTAAGTGTATCGGGTTTTTCCGTTTTTTTTGTTTTATCGGAGGCTTCGGCTGTAGCTCCCTTGACTGCAGCATCGGTTGCCTCAGCAGTTTCTTTTGCCTGCTTGGCATAATAGGCTTTTAAAAGCTTACCGTAGCTTCCGTTTTTGATGCTTGCATAATCTGTTAAAGAAAAGCTGTAGGAGCCTGAATTGTTAAGTGAAGAAAATAAAGTTGTAATATTTGAATTAAGGTTCATTTTGTCACTCCTATGATTTAGGCTTGCGCCTAAATTCAACTTCCATGTTGACTTTACTATAACATAGTTATTGTTATTTTTCAATTAAATTAGGAGCAGGGTACCAATTTGAAAAAAGTTTAAAATATCGTCGAAAATTTTGCATTTTCTTGTTGACATTCAAAGACTCAGATGATAATATCTTATTTGCGTGTTGAACAACACAGTGCGCGGAAGTGTCGGAACTGGCAGACGAGCAAGACTAAGGATCTTGTGATCATTGCGATCGTGTGGGTTCAAGTCCCATCTTCCGCATTCGTCTGAGAGGCTCAGAATGCTTGATAATTCAAGCGTTCTGGGCTTTCTTTTTTGGAAAATTGGATGATTTTGTGGGGTTCCCAAGGGGTTCCCTGAGATTCCTCCACTTCATCTGAATCGAGAATGGCTCTTACATTGTCTAAATAATCCTTCTGTGCAAAGCTGTAATGCCTTAGGTTAGTCTCAATTGAGTGGCCAAGCATAGCTGCTCGGTCGGCTACGGATACACCCTTTGGAATCAAGACATTGGAATTAAGTGACATTCTAAGAGCATGATTATTGGTTACATTTAAATCAAGAGATCGGCAAAGCCTTCTTAAAAAAGTGATATAGGCATCGGTCTTAATCCATTCGCCATCTTCATGGCAGAAAATATATTCTGACACAATTCCTAATTGATCCTGCTTACCCTTAAGCTCCTCAAGGAGTTCTTTAATTTTTCTGGTGAGAGGAAATTCCCTTCCGTCTTCAGACTGGCCTTTCTCGTTTTTGGTGTAAGGTACCAGGTAATAAACCTTCTTATCCTCCACCTGTTTGTTCAGCTGTTGGCAATGAATATGGATAGAGTTTTCTTTTACATCTTCCCATTTCAGGGCACAAAGCTCAGCAACACGTACACCGGTTTCGATTGCAAAGAGCATGGCATAACCATTGATATAATAGCAGCCATATTTTTTCATTGTCATTCTACGACGGACTTCATCCTGAAGACTGCTAATTTCATCGGGCGATAAAATTTTCTCCTCAGGTTTGGCCTTTCTGGTGTCGCAGGATTTCAAATAGACTTTGTTATCGATTCGATCCACCGGATTCTCTGAAATGATCTTGTGATAATAGGCATAAGAAAAAGCAAGATTTAAAACACCTTTGAAGGCCAGATAAGCCTTCTTCTTCGGATGTTCCTGTTTTACCCATTTCTGAATATATTTCTTCAGAGTAATCTCAGTAATTGTGCGGATGTCTTTACCGGCAAGTTCTGCAGAGACAAAGCGTTTAAAGTCGGCTTCATTTCTGGCGATAGTTTTTTCTTTCGGATTTTCTGTAATTTCCTTTTCTGTAAGAGCTGCTTTGAAAACTGCTCTAAAGGACAAGTCAGACAATCCATCTGCGTAGAAATTAAAGAGCTTGTCAATAAGTCCATCCCGTGTTGTAGCCTTAACCTTGCGGCCGTCAGCCATTTTGGTTCCCCAATATTCCTTGGGATTATTGTCTGTTGGAGCATGGTAGCTTATAGCACGTGGTGTGCCATCTGCCGTGACATGATTTAAGAGCACTAACTGCTCCTTTAGCGCTCGTTCTTTTTTATTAGTCATTTCTAGTTCATGTCTGGCACCGTCACTATCGATAATACCGAGATTTTCTTCTAACTTCAAGGATTGTTTTCTATCCTGGAGTGATTTCATAAGTTTTAATATTTCTTTGGTTTTATCCATTCGTTCTCCTTCTCATAAAAAAAGAGCAGGCACTGCAAGTGATGCAGCATCTGCTCCGTAAACGGATAAACAACCAGAATGCAAAAATGCAAAAGCTATTTATCCAATTTCAATATTTTGTTTTTTCTCTGTTTTAGTGTTTATGTGTTTACAAATAAAAAAAGAAGGCCTACCTAAAGGGCAGCATCTTCTCCTCCTCTGGTGTCAATTCCACAAACTCTGCCTCAGTAGGTGGGGCCGTTCTTACCCAGGCGCGTTGTGTGCCATAGTCATTGAATCTGTTGGATGACAATTTTGCATATTCATTTTTAAGCGTCTGATTCATAATCTCGCCTATGGCATTAGACTGCCAAGCTTCCATACAATCAAAAGCTGTATGCCCAAGAGCCTCAACAAATAACATTTTTGCACATACATACTTAGGCTGCTTTTCATCGATGAAATTAACAATTGCAGTCTCCATAGGATCTTCCGGCATAAACCCGCTCTGAGTCCGTACCAGTTCTGTCTGCATTTCCTTTGAAAGGCTAAGCTTAAAATTTCCGCTTCTATATATCTCCATTACCTCTGCCCATAATTGCTCAAAATATGCCCGCGATTCCGCTTCATTTTCAAGGATATGAACCTTAGCATTTTCCATATTGACCTTAATTGGAATAAATCTTCGGTTACCTGACTTATCTGCCGGCAAAAAATCTATCTTGTTTGAAGTGCCGGCAAAGACACACTGTCTTGGATGGTCTGCAGCAAACTTGTCATAAGGGATTCGATAATTGTCCCATTGCCTGCTAAGGAAGGCTTTTGTTTCCTCAACAAATTTAGTGTGAAGAATAGCAACCATCTCAGGAATCTCTATAATCCAATGCCCGTTGAGACTCTCATGCACCTTTTTGTCGTTAAGCTTTTTGATATCATCGCAAAACCACATATCATCCATAGCCAAGAATCTTAAGAAAGTAGATTTTCCCGCTCCCTGACCGCCTACAAAACACAGCATATATTCAAACTTACAGCCAGGATCAAAGACTCTTGCGATAGCACCCAACATAAATAGCTTCAGCGATTCAATAGCAAGTGGTGTGGGTTCAACACCCAGGTATTTCGTAAGGACCTTATCGAGACGAGAGTCTCCATCCCAAACAAGAGAATTTAATTTATCCCTTATGGGATGATATGAGTTCTCAATTGCAGTAACCTTGACTGCTCGCTCTATCTGATCCTTATTTTTAAGACCATAATTGACCTCCATGTAGGTAATAATATTGTCCAGATCATTATCAGCAAATGATGTAGTAAACCTTTTCCATGGCATTTCTTTCACCACATCCATGCGACCAGCCAGCTCGTTGTATTTGACTGCTCCATTTAAAAGTTCATCATGCGCTGCTACCAGCTGACAGTTTTCATTGCTTTGCTTAACATTTCCTTTATCATCTCTTTCAAAAAGCTCTGCCAAGGATGACTCTTTATCCTGCACTGAATCATTTAAATATGTGTCTAAGACTCCTGCCTCAATAAGTGCAGCCAGTGCCTGCTTATTCTCTTCTGAAAGCATTGGAGCTGTTGATTTCTTCGACGCGTTCTCTAACATGCTGTATTTCCTCCCCATAAATTTTTAAAAATTGAATTTGCTCATCCAATGTGCCATCCTCAAGTTCTTCAATGAAATAATCTATCCAATCAATTTTCTGTAATGCTTCTTCAAAAAGCGGGTGGCAATTCTCGAATTCCTCTGGAGTAGCAGGAGCCAAATCACGCTTGGCACAGTGAAGCAAATAATAATATTCGCGCAAAAAATTAAGAGCATCCCGCCTGTACAGCTGAAATGCTCTTAATTGCTCCTGTTCCCTATTTTGTTGTATCTGCTCCTGAGTAAGAGGCCTTGTCTTTGCCTTGTAATAAGACGCAGGTGATGCCTCAATGTTTAAATTAAAATCTGTAATCAACTTCTTAGCTGCCTCAAGTGGTGGCAGGCCATACAGCCTTTCTACAAAATTAATTACGTCGCCATCTGCTCCACAGCCAAAACAATGAAACCTTTTGTCTACCTTCATACTTGGATGCTTGTCCGGATGAAAGGGGCAACAAGCCATCTTATTTCTACCAACTTTAATACCATAAAAGGATGCCGCCTCCTGCATGGAAACTGCATCCTTAACATCTGTAAATATACTCATTTATCTATTCTGTTCCTTTCTGTGTTTTGCTTTGTTAATTTCACATGCGCCAATTGCTTTCTGGTAATCAGCTTCGACTGCTTTTTTGATGGAATAGGCTTTACCAGCTTCAGCCTTCAGGCTTTTATATTCCTTCATAAGCTCTGCATGTTCTTCAGTAAGTGAATCTTTTTCTTCCTTCAGTTTTTTTACTGGAACACTTCCATCAGGACATGTTTCGTTTAATATTCGACGAGCCATATAAAAGATAGATAGGTCTCCGCGGTGTTTGTCCTTAAATTTATCTGAAGCAGCTTTCTTTTTGATTTTGCACAATTCGTCATAGACAGGCTTGGCTTGTTTGTACTTTTCATAGGCATTTAGAATTTCATCAATTTTTTTGATTCTTTTTTCAATATTTTTTGCCTTGCCAGATGCATCGGATACTTCAGAGTACATAGCTGAAATTTTGGCTTCTAAATCCGTAAATGTTGAAATGCGATTATCCTTAAGAAAGTTTATGGTCTCCATGTATTTCTTTAGATTATTTGATTTAGCTTTGACAGAATAAGCCCCGGCATTTCGCTGTTCATAATAAGAAGTAAGAGTATCCACAAAATAATTTTGTGCCGCCTTTTCCTGCTTCTTTGTGGCAACTTCCTCAGCAATGGATTTTGAAATATCTGCAATCCAGGTAACAAGATTTTTTATTTCCTGTCTGAGCTTTGATAAAAGAGCATTGGTAGATTTGACCATGCGATTCCAATCGCCTTTATCTGTTTTGATGCCTTTCTTTTCCATGGCTCGAACAGTAGGGCCTTCATGAATAGTAGGCAGCTTATCAAGCCCCTGATTCTCATAAGACCGGTGGTCTATTCTTACATCCAGCCCCTTTTCCTCAAATTTTTCATTGCAAAGCTTGGCCCAGTTTTCGCGCCAGGCAAGAAGCGTCTCCGGGGCACCCCAGTCAGTGGAAGAAACGGCATTAAATTTATCTTTGCCATTTTTATCCTTGATGCGATTGCCATCCTCATCAAGTACATATTCCCTGTGTTGCTTAATTCCCCATGTGCCATCTGGATTAAGTGGTCGTATCGGAGCCAGCACATGAAAATGTGGATTGGGAATTCCTTCTGAATCTTTATCTGGATCATGAATGGACAGATCAACAATCATCCCTTTTTCTACAAAATTCTCCTGCACAAACTGACGTGCCAGCTCAAGATTTTCTTCAAATGTGAATTCGTTTTGAAGAGCAATGTTGAAGGAATACGCCAGCTGTGCCTGGGGATGCTTCTCGACTGATTCCACTTCATTCCAAAGAGTAGCTCGATCAAAAAATCTTTCAGGAGCATGCTCTGGCAATAGTATCTCTGTATATAGGACACCGCCTTTTCTGGTGTAGTCCTGAATCTCTCCATAATAATCATCCACAAGTTTTTCACCAGCGCGATATGCAGCACAGGCAACAGCAGACTGCCCTTTACCTCGGGAAGCTTGGGTAACATTAAAATGATAAAGAGCCATTAGCCCTCACCTCCTTCCTTGGTGGGTTGTTCTGCTTCGAAAGCCCCGTTTTCATCAATCGCTTTTGCCATATAGGCTTCATAGAGTATTTTTACTTCAGGCTTATCCGAAAGCTCTCGCATAAATTCCCAGAAGGAACTGATAGGAAGCTTTTCAATGCCTTCAAAGACATATTCAAGCTCTGCACCTTCTTGAATCAGTCGGTGAGTCCTTTCTTTATCCTGCTTCCTTAGAGCATTACGAAGTTTGTTTTGACTTCTTATGAGTTGGTGCTCTGCCTGCAATTTTTTCTCTTGGGCTTGTTGCAGTTCAAGCCTTACATTTTCCAAATCTCTCATTTTTTTCCTCCGTATTTTTTGAATTATGGAAATAAAAAAAGGGCCTGTTTCTAAAATGAAAACCAAGGCCTTTATCCGGTAGCGAAGCGAACGCAGATTCTTTCTCATGGCGTGCTCATGAGAAAAACGCATCTGAAATACCAATAGGTATAGAAGTGCGCCCTTATCAAGATAAGGGAATTTTAGTGTTCCTTTGCCCAGACACTTTATCTTACGCATGAGGTATTAAACAGGTAGGATTTTGACAAAAAAAGAAAATTTTATTAGTGATAATTGCTCCGATTTTCCAAAAAGAAAATAATGATAGCAAACAAATGTTCGATATGGTATACTAGATTTTAAATTTAAGAGATTTTGAAAAGAGGAAGAATGTAATTGAAAAAATTAGAATATCTACCTGGTTCGGCCAGAGACCGATTTATAGATTTAAGAGATAGGGAGCATCTTACTCAGGCAGAGCTTGCTGAGATTGCAGGAGTCCAGGTTTCGACCATAAGCAAAATAGAAAGCGGAGCTACCACAAAAATATCAAGCACAATATTGACAGCCATCGCCGATCATTTCCATATCACGACAGATTTTCTGCTTGGAAGAGTTGATATACCAGATAAATCCACATATCAGATTGAACAACTGGGCCTTTCCATGGAAGCAGCGAAGAATCTTTATACAGGTAAAGTAAATCCTGCAGTGATTAACGCACTTCTTGAAAACAAAAAATTTGCAGTCTTGTCCTATAACATTGACTACTTCTTTGAGGAGCGTATGGCAACAGCCTATACTACTCAAAACCAGATGCTTGCCTCTGTAAGTAAGTTGCTAAGGAACAATGGGATTGATGATGGTGCTAGTGAAATTTTAGCTTTAAGAGAAACACAGCCTACCTCAATGGAGATTGATAAACTCTCCAGAGAATTTGCCATCTGTTTGAGGGATATAAAAAAGCACATGGACTCCCAGCTTGATGAAACCAGAAAACTTGTATCTGACGCTTTTGAGGAAATGCTGGCAAGCGTTACACAAGACTCTGACAAGCCACTAGCAGCTGTTACATCGGATGATATTTTAGGAGCTCTTCGTGAAAACATATTAACAGCTGCAACTGATCTGTCTCCTGCGCAAGTAGATCAGCTAATAGATTCCCTCAGGCCATTATTTGTCCCTATTCCATCTAAGGAGCATTCTGCCAATGACTAACGAGGAACTTGTTGCATTAATTCAGGTTGGCCACAGGGAACTTCTCGATGATTTGATAAAGCAAAACATAGATTTCGTTAAGGCAATCGCTAATCAGCTTTACACAGAGAAATTGTCTGACAGTACGATTATAGGCCTTGGTGTGGAAGATCTGGTGCAGGAAGGCTGTATCAAATTAATGGAAGCTGTTGATACCTATGACGAATCTAAGGGTTATCTTTTTCTGACTTATGCCGGCAGAAGTGCAAAGAATAAAATGAAAGACTGTATTCGGAAAGCTAAGGCAACACTTGAAGGGCAGCTCTCATATAATCCTCATTTTACTATGACCGAACAGCGCATAAATGATGTCCTTAGTGATGAGGAGGGTCGTCAGTTGCAAGCTGAATATTTAACTGATCCATACCAGAAGTCAACAGAAAAGATTGCCATACAACAAATAGAAACTGTAGAAATGTATAAAGCCTTGTATGCCTGCACTCCAAGGCACAATGCCTTTTTGCTTTATCATTTTGGTTTCCTTGATTCAGATTTCCATAGCTATGTAGATACAGCCAGGCATTTTCATAAGACCGTTGGAAAGATTAAGATAGAAAAAAGAGAAGCCCTTAGGGATATTCGAAGCAACTTTTCGCAGTATCCTAAGGACTGGATATTATAAAAGCACTTCCGGGATATTTTGCTTCCGAAAGTGCTTTTTCATTTTATTGTTTATCTTCCTGCGACTTTATCAGCGCAATCTCAGCTTGAATGCGGGGATCATTTTCGGCCGCATAGTTAGGTTCTTCCATCATATCCAGAAGACCGGCATTAGGTAATATTGTTATTGCCAGTGAATCGAAAATCTCGCAGGCGCGACTGTTTTCTGCCGTATCAACCCTATAATAAAGGTAGGCTATAAAATGAATTGGATCTGGAACATATCTGTCATGAGCATAATCCCAGTAATGACATGCAAAATTAACAACAGACCAGTCATCTTTGCATTCATTATGTAGATAATCGCACCATGTTTCATAGACCTTTGACCAGCCGTTTTCGCTTATAAGTTGCTCTACCATGGCATCTAACTTGTCTAATTCCTCATCTGTAAAATCGGTATCCCAATCCAGGGTAAATAGATTTCTTGTTGTCTCAATTAAATCTAATTTATCGTTCATTTATTTTTCCTCCATTCTGAGTTTGGACTAAATAAGTCCGGATTCTTATCACACATTTTTTGTAGGGCGGTCTTTACTTTTTCAAGGGATTTAATGTTTGGCTTATAATGACCGCTGTTTGTATTGACTGACAGGATTCGTCCCTTTTCAAAAGACATCATCCCAGCGCATTGCACCTGGGGATCCTTGCCTCCGATCAAAGTAGGATGCGGACATCTCTTGGATGAGTTATTTGGATTTTGCCTCTTCCCAATGATGATATCGCCATTTTCATCCATGACATAAGTGAGAACGCCTTGTTGTTTCTTGCCATCTACATAAATGCGATTATCCGTTGTGGCATTTTCTAAAGTTACTGCAGTCGGATTGTGAAAATATCCAGTTTGAGGGTTATAGATATCAGAATCCTTTTTATCTGCGTTCATGGCGCCAGCTACTACATGATAGCTATCAGAAAATGGCTGAGAACCACCTTTTGTGCCATGATAATTTCCACTTGAACCACTTCCCATTTATTTTACCCCCTTCTTCTTACTAATCCAATCTGGAAATTGAATAAATCTTGTTTTGCCCATAAATTCACCAAAAACTTCCTCAGGCATAGCACCATAGACCAGAACAATCTCTGGCTGCAATTCATCCAGCATGGCTCTCAAACCTTCCATGAAATAATGCTTGTTTTCTCTGCTTTGTATACAGCCATAAGTGCCAATGGAAACAATGCTGTGTTTGGCAATTCCGGCAAATGCAAACTTTTCAGGAAGGACTGCCGTGGTGTAGCTTCTTTCATCACCCCAGCGCACATTTGGAATTACATAGATTCCCTGACTTTGCAGATAGTGACCCACAGCCCGGTTCATATAGGTGTTTGCAATCTGAAGAACCAGAGGCATGTCTCTATAAAGACTGCAGTCCGGGCTTATGACACCTGGGAAATTCCTCAGCTCATCCAGATAGTCATCTGTAGCAAGGAGAACATCTGCGAAACGGATATCATGCTCATAGAAGACAACAAACTCGCTGTAATCCTTAGTCTGATTTCTCTGACTGAAAGGAATGGTATCACTGGGGATAATGAATTTCCTTGGAACTTTGATCGCTGGGATCTCAAATACACCGGCAAACTCGGCAGTACGTACCAGGTCGGCTCTGAAGCCATCGTCAATTAGATTTTTCTTGTCTGTACTCATGTTTAAGTACCTCTCTTTCTTTATATTTGACTTCAGTCTACTGGCTGACCTGTTTTTTGTCGTAACTTGGCAAGTTAGAGCAGAAAATGCCGTATTTATGGGAGTTGCAGGACTTTTTCATTTGAAAGCAAGAAGAAAAACAGTCAAAAATACGTGATTTTATAACTTGGCAAGTTAGTAACTTTGAAAAAATTGCATGAAAGACTTGGTTTAGAACAAAAGTAATGACAATTTAGCTGTAAAAAGTAGGAATAAAATGTTATACTTTTTCTATGTGGTTAATTAATTTGCTCAAGAGGTAACCAATATGAATGAATCGAAGAAAATCAAAGTACCAATGGAACACTACAACATGTCTGACCTTCTTCGTGGACAGGCATCCAAAATCATTACTGCAGTATCTGATGATGATAAGACCGGCTTTGTATTAAAGAATGGAAAGCCTAAGGCAGTTCTCATGTCCAATGATCGCTATGAGCGTCTGCTGGCTGCAGGAATTGACATTAACGAATACTAGAAGGAGGACATGATACATGTCAGAAAGCAAGATTACACAGGTTATGATGGACGATACATCCATAGATGCATCCAAGGAAGTTGCAATGGTATTTTCCATTGCCAATACCTTGAGAGGTCCTTACAAACCTGAAAGATATAAGGATGTCATTATTCCCATGATTATCCTGCGAAGATTAGAATGCGCCTTGACCGGCACTAAAGATAAGGTGGTGGCCATGTACAAGAAAAATCCTGCCACACCAGAGCAGATTTTGTGTAAAACCTCAGGCTATCAGTTCTACAATACCTGTGAGTTCGATTTGAAGAGTCTGCTGACAGAGGCTCCCTCGATCGTAGAGAATCTGACTTTTTATATAGATTCCTTTTCATCCAATGTGCAGTCCATCTTTGAGGAACTGAAGTTTAAGGAAGAAATTAAGAACCTGGATAAGAATAACAGACTCCTGGGTGTAGTGAAGAAGTTTTCCGAACTGAACCTGGATCCTGAGACGGTAGACGGTCATAAGATGGGTTATATGTTTGAGGAAATCATCAGAAGATTTTCTGAAAATGCCGAGGCCGGTGATCACTACACTCCAAGGGAGGTAATCAGACTTCTCAGCAGCATATTGCTAGCAGAAGGCTGCGATGATGTATTTAATGAAGGCCGTGAAATCACAGTCCTGGACATGGCCTGTGGTACCGGTGGTATGCTCTCTACTGCCCATGATTTTATTGTACGTATGAACCCAGACGCCAATGTGCGTCTCTTTGGTCAGGAGAATAACCCGGAATCACACGCAATCTGCCTGGCAGATATGCTTATCAAGAATCAGGCTGCTGAGAATATCCGCTTTGCAGATACCATGAAGACAGACTGTTTTGAAAATACCTCCATGCGCTTTGTTATTGCCAACCCGCCATTTGGTGAGTCCTGGGGTGGCAAGGATGCCGGTGATGGTGTAGAAAAAGCTGTCAGGGATGAATATAAGAAAGCACCGGGAGGACGCTTTGGCGCTGGACTTCCGGCTACAGGAGACATGCAGCTTCTCTTTATGCAGCATGCCATCTACAAAATGCAAAAAGGTAACGGTCGTGCAGCTATTATCAGCAACGGCTCGCCTCTTTTCTCAGGCAATACCACCTCTGGGGAGAGCCAGATCAGAAGAAGTATGCTTGAAAATGATCTGATAGAAGCTATCATTGCCCTGCCTTCTCAGCTTTTCTACAACACGGATATTGCTATCTACGCCTTTATTCTATCTAAGGGTAAGCGGGCTGAGAGAAAAAATAAGATTCAGCTGATAGATGCAACCGATATGTGGGTGCCACTGAAAAGGTCCCTGGGTAAAAAGAGACGTGAAGTATCCAATGAACAGATGCGTCTGATTACCGAGGTGTATGCAGCCTTTGAAGCTGGCGAAAAGAAGGTCTACTCTGACAAGCGAAAATGCGACTGCATCATCAAATCAAAGATTTTTGAAAAAGAAGAATTCCTCTATAAGGAGTGGTCTGTCTATCAGCCGCTTCAAAGGAAAGGCCTTGTAAATGAAGAAACCATTGAGTCTCTTCGTACTAGTGCTTACTTTACTGCCAATACCAATATTTTTAACGAGGCAAAATATGAGGAGCTGGCGGAGACAGATCCGAGAAGTTCTGCCGATGAAAAGGCCTATCAAAAGCAGATAAATGGCAAGGAATTTACAGAAGCTGTAATATCAGCTCTTAGGAAACATGCTACAGATACAGTTTTTACAGATTTTAGCAAATTCCAGGCTTACCTGAAAAAGGCTCTGGCCGGGGTCGATGGAATGAGTGCTTCCAGATTAAATGGAATCGCCATGGAAATGTCAGTCATTGATAAGTCTGCTATCGTTCAAAAAGATAAGAAGGGTAATATCATCCTGGATACTACCACAAAAGATACCGAGATTATCAAGCTGAATCAGAATGTGGATGCTTATATCAAGGCCGAAGTTCTTCCTCATGTGCCGGATGCTATATGGCAGTATGAATATGATGAAAATAAACCGGAAAGCGCTAGCAATAAGGAAAAACTGGGCGCAGAATTCCCATTTACCAGATACTTCTATGAATATCATGAGCCTGAGAAGGCAGATGATCTCTTAGCGCAGTTCATGGAACTGGAGGAATCATTGAATGAAAAGATTAAGAAGTTGCAGGAAGGCGGTGCTGTCTGATGAATGGAATGAAGGATAGCGGAATCCGCTGGATAGGCAGTATCCCAGAGTCGTGGGAAATAAAAAGGATTAAATATCTATCTACGTTAAAAGGAAGAATTGGCTGGCAGGGACTTACTTCTGATGAATATCAGGATGAAGGCGCTTATCTGATTACAGGAGTTAATTTTTCTAATGGGCGAATTGACTGGGAATCATGTGAGCACGTTCCTATGCAGAGGTGGGAAGAGGCAAAGGATATTCAAATAGAAAACGGTGACTTGCTTATCACAAAGGATGGAACTATAGGCAAGGTGGCACTTGTAGAAAATATGCCTAGGGAAACTTCTCTTAATAGTGGTGTCCTTCGAATTATGACTTATAAAGGTTACAATCGGAAATATTTGTATTGGGTGCTTCAGTCGGATGTTTTTTGGAATTGGTTTAATTTCAAAAATGCAGGTAATAGCACCATACAGCATCTTTATCAGGGAGATTTTGCGGAGTTTATATATGCATATCCTGCGGAATCCGAGCAGCAGGCCATTGCCGATTTTCTGGATGACAAGTGCAGTCAGATTGATGGCATTATTGAGGATATTGAGAAGCAGATAGAAATTCTGAAAAGCTACAAGAAATCCCTGATCACCGAGACCGTCACCAAGGGTCTGGATAAAAATGTAAAGATGAAGGACTCCGGGGTGGAATGGATTGGGCAGATACCGGAGCATTGGGATGTATTACGAATGCAGGATGTTGCAGAGTATAAAAAAGGCCCTTTTGGAAGTGCTATAACTGTAGATATGTTTGTTGAGAAGGGAGACAATACCTATAAAGTTTATGAACAAAAGAACGCAAT
>CAVAON010000055.1:0-12617 GCA_963590215.1 Anaerovoracaceae bacterium
GGACCGGGGATAGGAGTGCTTACCAGAGAAGCCCTTGAAGTAGCTGGCAAGGTTATTGCGATTGAGCTAGACAAAAGGCTTATTCCGATACTTGCAGAGACATTATCCGGATATGACAATCTCGAAATAATAAATGCAGACATACTCAAAACCGACATCAAAGCAATCATCGGGCAAAACAAAGGATATGATGCTGTCAGGATAATAGGTAACCTGCCATATTACATCACAACTCCGATTATCATGAAGATATTAGAAGAAGACGTGGGAGCAGACTCTATAACGGTGATGATGCAAAAAGAAGTCGCTGACAGAATAAAAGCACCTGTGGGAAGCAAAAATGCAGGGGCTATTACTGCTGCTGTGCAGTTTTATTGCAGCGTGACACAGATTGCATCAGTACCAAAAGAAGTTTTCATGCCAAGACCCAAGGTCGATTCGGTGGTACTGCGTCTTGATGTATTCAAATCACCGGCAGTAGAAGTCAGAGACAGAGACCTGTTCTTTGAATGCATCAAAAAAGGATTCGGTCAGAGAAGAAAAACAATATCCAATTCTCTTAACGGAGTTGGAGGCATAAACAGAGAGGAACTCATCAGAGTATTTGAGACAAACAATATAGACCCGCAGCGCAGAGCGGAAACTCTGTCACTTGCAGAGTTTGGTATGATTGCGGATACTATTTCAGGAGAAGCAGATAGATGAACAGATTAAAAAACATATATTACAGACTTGCACAAAAACCATATATCAACAGCCTGACAGTAACGGCAGTAATAGCGCTCCTTATAAATCTGATAATAGAGACAGCGGCGAGACATTCTCTGATACAGGCACTTGTGTTTGAATTCACAAGCCCACTTGTATTTCTCGTCAATGTATGCATTATCTTTGCGACGCTGAGCATTGTATGTCTTTTCAAAAGAAGGACTTTTGTTTTTTCGCTCATATCTTTTGTATGGCTGCTTCTTGGCATTGCAAATGGTGTGATATTGCTCAAAAGAATGACACCGTTTACAATCAACGACCTTTCAATGCTGCAGGATGGATTTTCGATTCTGCCTACATATCTTACTCCTTTTGAAATAGTGCTTCTGGCAATTGCATCAATTGCTGTGATTGCAGGATTTGTGCTTCTTTTTATCAAAGGACCCAAAAAACAGGGAAAAATCAGATATGGTAGAAATGCAGCAGCAGTAGCTGTTATCATAATGGGCACAATAGGAGTGTTTAACCTTGGAATAGCAACAGGTGTTGTAGACACATTCTTTGGAAACCTTGCAATGGGCTACAGAGATAATGGTGTTCCGTACAGCTTTATCAGCACATGGCTTGATACAGGAATCGATAAGCCAAAGGATTACTCAGAAGAAGAGATACTTGGAATATACAAAAATGGCGAGCTTGACAATATGAATGAAGAAATAAAAAAGGAAGGCTCGGCAGATACTCCGAATATAGTTTTCTTGCAGCTTGAATCGTTCATAGATCCACAACTCATAAATTCCATAGAGTGCTCAGAGGATCCGATTCCGAATTTCAGGAAGCTGCTGGAGAATTATTCTTCAGGATATTTCACGGTGCCGGCAGTAGGAGCAGGCACAGCTAATACAGAGTTTGAGTCTATTACAGGCATGAGCGCCAAATTCTTTGGCCCTGGGGAATATCCATACAAATCGGTGCTGCTTGACAAAACCTTTGAGAGTATACCGTATGATCTTGGAGAAATAGGTTACAGTACACATGTTATACATAATCACAGAGGTGTATTTTATAACAGGAATCAGGTGTTCAAAAATCTTGGCTTTGATGATTTTACATCTATAGAGTATATGAATGACATCGAAAAGACTCCAAAAAACTGGGCTAAGGATGGCATATTGACAGAGCAGATAATGACGGCTCTCAATATTACAGAGGGCAAAGACTATATTTATACCATCTCAGTGGAGGGACATGGCAAATATCCTACAGAGCAGGTTATAGAGGAGCCTGAAATTGAAGTAACTAAAGCACCAAGCGAGGAGAAAAAATGGCAGTATGAGTATTATGTGAACATGATTCACAGTATGGATAAATTTATAAAGGAGCTTACAGACGAGCTGTCAGAATTTGATGAGGATGTGGTGCTTGTAATGTATGGAGATCACCTGCCGGCTCTTGACATGACAGAAAATGAAATGAAAAGCGGTTCGCTTTACAATACTCAGTATGTAATCTGGTCGAATTTTGGAATGACAAAACAGGACAGGGATCTTTATGCATATCAGATAGGCGCAGAAGTGCTTGACAGATTGGGAATACATGTAGGGACACTTGTAACATACCATCAGAATTATAGTGACAGTAAATCCTACAAAAAAAACCTGAGAGCATTGGGATATGATATGCTCTATGGCGAAGGATATGTATATCAGGGCAAGGTATGGAAGCCTACAGATATGAAGATGGGTATGAAAGAAATTACAATAGACAAGATAGTGCAAATTGGTGAGAAGCGATACATCAAAGGTCACAATTTCACACAATACAGCTATGTTACATTAGATGGCGAGAAGCTTGATACTACATATCTGAGTCCTACTCTTCTTGCTCTTGAAGAAGATGTGGATCCTGAAGCATCTTCAAGGCTCAAGGTAAGCCAGATTGAAAAGTATGATGAAATTCTTTCTACGACAGAATAAAAGAATTCCAAAAGTCACCGGATAAAGGTTGATAAAAACTATTAGAAATGTGATATAATATGCAGGACTATATATGAGGAGTGGCAGTATGTATTTTATATTGGCGTTTCTGTTTGGAATACTTTTCCCTATATCAGCAGTAGCAAGGGGAATTATTTCAAAAGCAGATCCATACAAAGTAGTAGTGACAGGAATAATATATTCAGCTGCAGGACAGCTGCTTGTTATAGCTATAGCCGGGATGACAGGGGAGTCGGTGGGTGAACAGCTGCAGACAGGCATTGAAGCCATGTCAAAAGCATTGGCAGGCAATGATGAGATGATGCAGTCCCTTGGCCTTGAGAACCTTTCAGAGGCAGCGAGAGCTTCAAGCATTCAAAAGCTTTATGCAGACAGTCTGCAGATGATTCCTTCATCATTTATAATATGGGGAGCAATAATATCATATCTGGAATATGGTATACTTTACAGATTGCTTCACAAAAAAGACAGTAGCTTGCGCAAAATGACTCCTGTCAGAGAATTTTCAATGCAAAGGCAGGCTTTCCTATACTGGTTCGGAATATATCTGCTCTCGTATGTGATTTCACTTACTGATTTCAGTGCAGGACAGATGGTTTATTCAAATATAGATTATTTGTTTCGAATGGCCTTTGCATATCAGGGAATCAGCTTCATATTCTGTTTTGTCTACAAAAAAAATTGGCCTAAGGCAGTCGCTCTGATAGCAGCTATACTTATTATGACACAAAACATTGGAATTCTGGGACTGTATCTGCTTGGATTTTTCGATCTGGTGTTTGGGCTTAAAGGAAGAGTGAGGAATAAATGATGGAGAGCTTGGAACTGAAAAAGACAATATGCAAATATGCGGGGATGCCGGTATGTATCATTGATGGAAACGGGATGGTTGTAACTGCCAGCAGTGATATAGGTGAAGTTTTTGTATATGATAAGCAGGAAGGCGCCAACATATTTACTATTGCAGGTATCAAATATGCATCAATACTTGAGAGTGCAGATAGTGGCGAAACCTTGCAGCTTAGCCGTAACGACAAAATTTTCAAGCTTGCAGCACGCAGGCTTTCAGATAGCGAAGCACCTGATATTGCAGTATATTTTAAGGATATTACAAACTATGAAAACCTCAAAGCGATATACAACAATGAAAGAGCATGCATAGGAATCATACATGTTGACAATTATGATGAGCTCCAGAATGTCACACCAGATGAAGACAAGCTGAGGCTGGATACGGATATAGACAGATGCATCAGGAAATGGGGAGCTAAAATAGATGCATCTATCACTAGATACAAGCCGGATATGTTCTTTTGTGTATTTGAATACAAGTATTACGATTTTATCAAGAGAGACAAATTCTCAGTTCTTGACAAAATCAGAGAAATTGAGACAGAGGCGGACTTTCCGGTAACATTGAGTATAGGCATAGGTATAGGAGGCAGAAATTACCCTCAGAATGATACCTTTGCGCAGGAAGCAGTTGACCTGGCACTGGGCAGGGGAGGCGATCAGGCTGTCATCAAAAGAGGCCAAAAGCTTGAATACTACGGCGGAGTCATGAAGGCTGTCGAAAAAAGCAACAAAGGCAAATCCCGAATTATATATTACGGATTCAAGCTGCTTGTTGAGCAGTCATCAAATGTGCTTATCATGGGACACAGATTTCCTGACATGGATGCATTCGGTTCAGCTCTTGGTATACACAGACTGGCAAAGGATATCAAAAAAGACGTATTTATCGTCATAAATGAATACAATGACACTCTTGCAGAGGTGTTTGAGCAGGCAAAGGAAACGGAAGCATACAGCTTCATCAACTCAGAAAAAGCGCTCAATATGCTTGACGAAGACTCTCTTGTGGTTTTGCTTGATACTCACAGAGCAGTACTTGCAGAATGCCCGGGACTTATTGATATGTGTGAACATCTTGTCATAATCGACCATCACAGGCGGGCAGAAGATGCAATAGACAATGCGACGCTCGCATATATGGAACCTTATGCATCATCTACAAGCGAGCTTGTTACAGAGATGCTTCAATATGCAGGAGCCAAAAAAACCATATCAAAGCTTGAAGCGGAAGCGCTGCTTGGCGGCATGACGATAGATACCAACAGATTTGCTGTGCAGACCGGTGTACGCACATTTGAAGCCGCATCGTGGCTCCGGAGAGCGGGAGCAGATACTACAGAAGTCAAGCGGTTTTTCAGAATGGACGAGGAAACATTCAAAATCAGGGCAGGAGGCATAGCAGATGCTGTTTTTGAAAACAATATAGCATTTTCTATTACAAAGCATCCTCATACTGATTCGCAGATTATAAATGCGCAGGTTGCAGATGAGCTACTGACAATCAAAGGAATTAAAGCAAGCTTCGTTGCAGGGATTGATATTACAGGACAGACTGTGATTTCAGCAAGATCTCTTGGCGAGATTAATGTGCAGACCATAATGGAAAAGCTTGGCGGTGGCGGTCATCTGACTACAGCAGGGGCGCAAGGTTCATTCAGCCCTGAAGAGGCAATAGAGCAGATAAAAGAAATATTAGCGGAGGATTAATTTTATGAAAGTTATATTATTACAGGATGTTAAAGGCAGTGGCAAAGCAGGAGATGTAGTAAAAGTAAGCGATGGATATGCAAGGAACCTCCTTATACCAAAAGGCTTTGCAATTGAAGCCAATGACAAGAACATGAAAGCTCTCAAAAAGAAAAAAGCCGAGGAAGAAGCAAAATATCAGGCTGATAAGGCGAGAGCTTTGGAGGTTAAAGACGTAATAGAAAAAGAAGAATTTGTTATTAAAGCAAAAGGTGGCGAAAACGGCAAGCTCTTTGGCTCAATTACATCAGCAGATATAGCAGATAAGGTCAAGGCACAGTCGGGAGCAGACATAGATAAGAAAAAAATACAGCTTGACGCACCTATCAAACAGGTGGGTACATTTGAAGTGCCCGTTAAGCTTTTTCATGAAGTAAACGCAACAATCAAAATTAAAACAGTAGCAGAATAGAGGTTTCAAAATGGCAATGAGGGTACCTCCTCACAATGAGGATGCAGAGCGCAGCGTTCTGGGGGCATCTATGATAAACCATGAGGCCATGATAAACGCTGTTGAAATGCTTAGCGCTGAAGATTTTTACAATAGAATAAACAAAGAAATATATGAGGCTATCGAGGAGCTGTACAAAAAAAACAGCCCTGTTGATACAATCACAGTTTCAGAAGAACTCAAACGGAGAGGGACTCTTGAAATGGCAGGAGGCAGAGGATATATCAATGAACTTACAATCAACGTGCCTTCAGCTGCAAACGCAGGCGAATATGCCAGGATTATCGCTGAAAAATCATCGCTTCGCAGCCTCATAAATGTATCAACAGATATTGTAGACAAAGGATATGATGATGCTATAGACATAGAGGAGATGCTTGATTATGCAGAGCGCAGTGTTCTTGAAATAGGGCAAAAACGTCAGGTCAGAGATTTTACGCCAATAGAAGAAATCCTGAGACGAAATGTAGATAGAATCAGCGAGCTTGCTGCAAATGAAGGTAAAATCACAGGACTTACAACAGGATTTATCGACATAGATAACCTGCTTTCGGGGCTTCAAAAATCTGACATGATAATAGTGGCGGCAAGACCTTCAATGGGCAAGACGGCTTTTGCAATCAATATTGCACAGAATGCCGCAGTTAAAGGCAATGCATCGGTGCTCATATTCAGTCTGGAAATGTCCAAGGAGCAGCTTGGAGAGAGAATCCTTGCCGTTGAATCAAGGACTGAGCTTGGCAAAATCAAAACAGGTGCTCTTGAGCAAAAGGATTGGGACAGGGTCGGCACCGCAATAGATACATTGTCAAAGGCAAGCATAGTAATAGATGATACGCCGGGAATTTCTATAATGGAAATGAAAAACAAATGCCGCAGACTCAAAGCCGAAAAAGGCCTTGACCTCATAGTTATAGACTATCTGCAGCTTATGGAATACAAGGGTAAAACCGACAACCGTCAGCAGGAAATATCAGCTCTCTCAAGAATGCTCAAGCAGCTTGCAAGAGAAATGGAATGCCCTGTAATTGTGCTTTCGCAGCTTTCAAGAGGCGTAGAGGCACGTACTGACAAACGACCTATGATGTCTGACCTTAGAGAATCAGGTTCAATAGAGCAGGATGCAGATATAGTAATGATGCTCTATAGGGACGATTATTACAACAAAGAATCAGACAAATATAACATATGTGAGATAATAATTGCAAAGCACAGAAATGGTGCTACAGGAACTGTGGAGCTGACATGGCAGCCTCAGTTTACTAAATTCAGCGACAAGGCGAGAAGCGGAGGTGCGTATGAATAAGATATTAGATGAAATGATGGTTTGTGAAGTTCTTGATGCATATCCCCAGCTAGAAGATGTGCTTATTTCAAACGGACTGTCCTGTGCAGGATGTCCGGCATCAGGCAATGAAACGTTGAGAGAGGCGGCTCAAAGCCACAGCATCGATTTTAACAAGCTGGAAGCAGAAATCAGACAGAAACTGGAGTAAAAGATATGGCTTTCTTTATAAAGAGGGATGAAAACTGGTATCTCGGAGATACAAACTTAGAAAACATATTTATAAATGAATATATGACTCAGGCTCCGGGAGATTATGTCAAGATATATATTCTTGCCCTTATGTATGCAAAAATGGGATTAGACATATCCAATGAGACTATTGCTAAATCTATCGGCATCGAAGAAGAAGATGTGCTCAAGGCATGGAATTACTGGGAAGACCAGGGTACTGTAATCAAGCATCCAAGAGAAGGAGCAGGCAGATTCAGTTATGATGTTGAATTTATTTCCCTCAAAACAGCTTCAAAGACAGGCGATGAAGCTCTTGTATCTGAAGTAAAAGTAAGCCCTCTCGAGGACGAAGAATTAAAAGGGCTGTACAGGCTGATTGAACAGATATCAGGCAGGACTCTAAGCGGCACAGAGCTCAAAGCTATAGAAGAATGGCTTACTGAGCTTGACACAGACCCCGAAGTTATTATCTATGCATATAACTATTGCAAATCAAAAGACAAAGACAATTACAGATATGTGGGAGCCGTAGTCAAAAACTGGGCGGAAGAAGGACTTAAAACAGCAGAGCAGATTGAAAAGCATCTGGCTCAAAACGAAGAAAGAAATTTTCTTTACAGAAGAGTCTTCAAAGCTATGGGATTTGATCGCAACTGGACAGAAAAAGAGCAGGTATTCATGGATACTTGGTTTGATGACATGGGATTTTCAATAGACAGAGTGCTTGAAGCCTGTGGCAAATGCAGTGGTATATCAAACCCTAATCTTAACTATGTCAACAAAGTCCTTCAAAACTGGCACAGGCAGGCGAGTGAGCTTGAAGGCACACCTGCAGAGGGTGCAGGCAAAAGAATATCGATGAATCAGGTGCTCAAGTATTACGAACATATCAAAGCGAAAGAAGAAAAACAGGCAGAGAAAAGAAGAAGTGAGATTTACAAAAAAATTCCAAGAATCAAACAGATTGAAGAGGAACTCAAAAACTGTAGCATGTCGATTTCAAAAGCAATGGTTGGACTTGGCAGCAGTGACAAAGATAAAGAAATAAAAGAATTAAAAGCAAAAGCAGAAGCACTTACAGTAGAAAAAGCGTTTTTGCTTACGGATAATGATTACAAACATGACTATATGGATGTAAAATATAAGTGCGATTTGTGCAAGGACACAGGAATAACTGAAACAGGGCAGAGATGCGAATGTTTCTCGCAAAGAATGAAAGAGGCTGTTGAATGGCAAAATCACCAGAAATAAAAAGCGAAGAAAAACTTAACAAAAAGCCATGTAACAAGACAAAATTAAACCAGATAAAAAAACTGGTTCAAAGAATAATCGACTGCCTGGCACCTTCCGTCCCGGGAGGAGTCTCTGAGGTGATGGCAAGGGTGCAGGACAAAGCCGATTACTGGATAGATATAGTGGAAGATCAGTTTGCCAAAGACACTATGTTTGCCAAAAAACTGCTACGCGTTGCAGTGAAATTAATAGGCAAATGGTTTGCAGTATCAAAACCTGGCGGATTGTCGGGATTTGCGGCAGCTGTTGTAAACAGGTATGATTTTGTGATAAATGTATTTGCTGACAATATTGTGTTTCAGGCAAACAGACTGCGTAAAGCAATTAACAGACTTTGTATGCATATATGGAAAAACCGTATGCTGTGCCTTAAATATTTTACGGGAATAGTCATACTGACCATATGTACAGTTGCAGCATTTAATCATGTTACGGGGTATGAATATTCATATAATGGCAGAGTTCTTGGGCTTGTCAAGAATCAGGAGGACACGCTCAAAGTGCTTGATGTAGCATCGAAAGGACTTACCAGCGAATATGGTGTTGATGTGCAGATAGATCCCAAAGAGGACATTGCGTTCAGAAAGGTTGTCATTGTAAACAGAACTGTTGACAGCATGGATGAGGTTTTGCGTAAATTCACATATATGCAGGATACAAAAGCGACTGCATATGCCATTTATGTAAATGATATAAGAACTGTCGTGGTAGACAGTGAGCAGAGTGCAGAAGAGGTGCTGAACAGCATCAGAGACAAATATGTAGATCCAGATGAAGCAGACGAGTTTGACAAGATATATTATGGACAAACAATAAAAATAAAGCAGATAGATACAACTTTAGGTAAATTGATGAGCAAAAACAATGCAGTCAAGATACTTGACAAGGGCGAGAGCCAGGTGATGTATACTGTTCAGTTTGGAGACACTGTAAAGTCTATAACAGACAGCTTTGCGATGAAGGAAAGTCTTTTTTACGAGCTTAATCCTGATATAGACAAGCAGGATGGAGCCCTTGAAGAGGGCTCAAAGGTTGCGGTAATATACAAAACACCTAAAATCACAGTTATAACTGAAAAAGCGGTAACTTATGACGAAAAAATAGAATATGAAGTAGAAAAAAAAGAAAGCAAGTCTCTTTATAAGGGAGATACCAAGGTTGAAACTAAGGGCAGATATGGCAAAAAAGAAATAACTGCCAATATAACAGAAGAAAACGGCAGGGAAACTCAAAAAGATATTCTTAGTGAAGAAGTCGTTAAAAACCCTGTTACCAAGGTTGTCCTTATAGGCACCAAAGAGCGCCCTGCCACTGTAGGCTCAGGCAACCTCACGAATCCTTGCCCTGCCGGATATCAGTCGTCAGGCTTTGGACAAAGATGGGGAAGGCTTCACAGAGGCATTGACCTTGCATGTGCTGCCGGAAACAACATATATGCCGCAGACGGAGGCACTGTAATCACAGCCTCGTTCAATTACAGCTACGGATACTATATCAAGATAGACCACAAAAACGGTATGATTACAACTTATGCTCATTGCAGCCGATTGATTGCATCAGTTGGTGACAAAGTCTACAAAGGCGAGAAAATAGCACTTGTCGGAAATACAGGTAACTCGACAGGAGCACATTGCCATTTTGAAGTAGAAGTTAATGGTCAGCTCAAAAATCCACGAGACTATATCTAAAAAAGGAGGAACTTATGATTATACTCAATGTATATTATGTGACAGAGGATGGAAAAAGAGACGAATACATGAAGGCTGTGGAAGCAGCCGGCATACCTGAAAAATCACGTGCGGAAGCAGGGAATGTTAAATATGATTATTATCTGTCTGAGCAAAACCCTGATGAGGTGCTTCTTGTAGAGCACTGGAAGGACGATGCGGGATATCAGTTCCACAAAGAACAGGATCATTTCAATGAACTGCAGGATATCAAAAAAAAGTACGTGAAAAATGTGCATATTGACAGCATGACCTTATAAAAAAAGAGAGCCGGAAAGGCTCTCTTTTGCATCTGGCAGCACTCAGGACCCGCAGACAGATGCTGAACTTATATATAAGCAGTTTTTCTTGTAATCAATACAATCATAATGTATAATATAAGTATAGTTAGGCAATATGATTCTTATCATCAGAAGCTATCGCAGCAGAGCAAATCATAAGGAGGAAAGTTCGATGAAAAATGTATTCAGTATAGTATTATGTGTTGTTATCTGCATGGCAATGCTTCCTGTTCAGGCTTTCGGTGCAACAACAGTAGTAGCTCCTGCCAATGTCACAGTGAAGGTTACAGACAGCAATCATATTATTGTAAAATGGAACAAGGTATCAAAATCAGGCGGTTACAAAGTATATCGTGCGGAGAGTAAATATTCCACATACAAGTGCATTAAAACCGTGAAGTCCAAAGCGACAGTCAAATATACAGACAAAACTGTGAAACCGGGCAAGATATACTTTTACAAGCTTAAATCATACAGGATAGTAAATGGCAAGAAAAAATACAGCCGATATTCAAAGGCTGCGGGTGTATATATCAGAGCTGAGAACCAGACTGAGGAAGTTTCAGGAGAGGAGAAATCCTCAGATAAAAATGGCTTTGCCCTGACCAATGAGGAAATTGAAAAATATCGTCAGGAAGTTTTGGATATTGTGAATGAAGAAAGAGCCGGTGAAGGTGCTGTTCAGCTTGTAATTGATGAAAAACTTTGTAAAGTGGCACAAATTAAAGCTGAGGAAATGGCAAAACTTTCTTATTTCAGTCATGATTCACCGACCTATGGCAGCCCTTTTGAAATGATGAATACTTTTGGTATCACCTACAGAACAGCAGGGGAAAACATAGCCATGGGACAAAGAACTGCTGCAGAGGTAATGACTGCCTGGATGAATTCGGAAGGACACCGCAAAAACATATTGAAGACGGATTATACCGAAATTGGCATCGGAGTATATGCAGATGAAAAGACTGGATATAAATACTGGGTGCAGCAATTCATTGGATAAAGGTTTGCCGCACAGGCAGGCCGCTTAGACTGAGACTGTATCCGGTTTAAGCGGCTTTTTTAGTGTGTATTTTTGTTATTCAAAAAGCTTGACTTGAATATATTTATAGTATAATATAAATATAAATAGTAAATCAAAATGATGCAAAACATACACGAGGAGGAGCTTATGAATTTATTTGTAAATAATCATAGAGAGGCTTTTGATTTTGCTGATTTTATGGTGTTCAATAAGATATATGGGAAAGACACTGAGGAATCAAAGCAGACCCTTATAGCGTTGCTTAATACTGTAATAGAAGACGAACCGAAGATATCAGATACACCGATTAAGGAGATTAAAGACTTTGGTTCAATTGAATGTTCTAATAGGAAATATTGCAGGTTTGGATTTGATATATTTTGTCAATCCGAGACAGGGCATCTGTACAGCATGCAGATTGATGACCACCTTGATGAGTATTTCTGGGGCAGGTGCCAGCTGTATATGTATGATATGATGGAATCAAGTGATAAGCTGCAAAAAGTAACAATGGTAGCGTTCGTTAAAGGGAAAGAACTGTTTAAGGATATAGAGTCATACCATGTTGTAAAGATTATCAGAGACGAAGAAACCGGGAAAGTACCGTTCAACAAGATATGTTTCCATCTGATAGATATAGACAAGGTAGATGACAGCAAGGCAGTATCTGATATGACCCCACTTGAGAGAGTGCTGCTGTATTTCAGATATGCAAATGACCCGAACAATGAAGAATTATTAGAGCAGCTTATAGGCAGCGGAGACAAGGCAATTGTTTTGGCGGAGGAATTATACAAAAGGCGAACGGAGGATAGCGATGCCTGCAGGAGGATGAAGCTGTTAAATAAATATAGGGAGGATTTATCTGAAGCTAAAGAGGAAGGCTTCGAGCAAGGTAGAAAAGAAGGCATTGCAGAGGGGAAACTTGAAATGGTAAAGTCTATGAAGGCTAAGGGTATTAATATAAATACCATAGTCAAGGTGTCAGGTATGCCTAAAGAGAAAATTGAAATGCT
>CAVAON010000056.1:0-12277 GCA_963590215.1 Anaerovoracaceae bacterium
ACTTGTTCTCCACAGCCTTCTCTACAATTTTCTCAGCTGTAGCAGCATCAACTGTCACGCTTGCAGTCCTGTTTCCATCTGCATCTGCAGATATTTTAGAGCTGATGTCCGCATTTGTAACCTTTTCGGTGCCAGATGCTGTAGTTTCAGTCCTGTTTGTCACAACAGAAGAAGAACTGCCGCTGTATGTAGCAAACAGCCTGTTGCAAATATCACATCTACTATCTGAGTTACCCTCTGTGTGGTTTGCAATCTCAGTTTTGGCATTGCAGCAGGAGTATTCTTTCCAGTGCTGCGTACTGTTTGATTTCCAGTCGCCAGGCTCGCCAGCATGGTTGTTAGCATCAACTGTGCCGCTTTCGAATGTCTGCGCACCTTCCGCAGTAGAAAATGCTCCGCAGACACAAGATTTGTAGTATACTGCTGGGGTCTTACATGTTGCTGCTGCTTTCAGAAACTTGATGTCTGCAACTTCTTTATCATATGTATGTGATAGTTTTGTTCCATACTCTGCGTTGCAGGCACTGCAAACCGCCTTCGCTGTGCAGGTTGCAATGCCGCCGCTGTGGGCAGCTTCCTCAGCCTTCCCTCTGCAGCAGGGGTATACCTTCCAATGCTTAGTATCATTTGACTTCCAGTCGCCAAGCTCACCAGCGTGCTTGCTTGTATCCGCTGTACCACTTGTGAAGGTCTGTGCATCTTCCGCTGTAGAAAATGCTCCACATATGCACGATTTGTAGTATACTGCGGCGGATTTGCAATTTGCGGCGGATTTCAGGAATTTGATGTCTACAACCTCCTTGTCAAAAGTATGATTCTCCGCCGCTTCTGTTTCACAGTTGCAACATGAATATACTTTGTGGTGGGTTTCATCATTGACTTTCACATATTTCTCGGTTCCAGTATGCGTAACAGAAACAACCTTTTGCTTAACGGCTGCGTCCGTTGGCAGGGAGTAATTGCTGTTGCCAAGTGACTTTACGGTCACCGTGAGCTTCCCAGTAGAATCAATAATGCGGTCGTATGTGATGTTAAAGTCATCGCCTTCTTTGGCATTATTAACGGTTACGACTATATTCTCAGCTTCGGTACAGTTGACGTTTGCATCGTCACTCCAAGTTAAGTTTGCAACAATTGGGTCCACAGTAACTGTCGCAGTGCCGATGTATTCATTGTAGTTATCGGATGTAATCTTGTAGTAAACCGTCTGTTCACCATTCGTGGCATTTCTAAAGATGAGGGAATCAGAGTAAACCCCCTCTCTGGTCAGGGAATAGGTGACTTTTCCGTTTGTCATGCCTGAGATTTCGCTGGTATCTACGCTGATTTTGATTTCCTGTTCTTCGCCAGTATATGTTTTAGTAATGTTTTTTGCAGAAACCTTAGTAGGGTCGATATTTTCTCCAGTAATATCGAAGCTTGTGGCAATAGTAGCACCGGCATAATTAGATGTTGCACCGATAATCGCCCAAGCATAATATGTGCCTACGCTCGGCTTTGTTTCTGTATTCGGCCAATCAGTTGCCGTATCTATATCTGTACCATACTTATATGTCACTGCTGCACTGCTATCACTTCCCCCGCTTGCAAAGACAACGCTTGGCTTTATTTTAGAAGCATCCGTGCCATATGCAAATATCGCGGTTTCAGCACTTTCAGAGTCTAAAAACTTAAGAGTCGCCGCAGGTGTTGAAAGCCCTGAAGATGGCCAAACCACTTGTCCACTACTATTTTTGATTTCGGTTACCCTATAATCTTCCACCACAATTCTATAGCCACTTCCATCCGTCTTGGTTCCGCTCTTGACTATTGTTCCGCTTGAGGAAATCAGTGCATAAGGCATGTATTGGGTAGGTGATTCGTCCGTTGCGATTTGACATGCAGTATTGCCTCCGCCAGAAAGTCCTGTAACATTACCACTGTTGGTGTCGCGTTGGAATAGTTCATATTTCTGATCACTATCAGCTTTCACCTTTCGCCCATTCACATAATAGCTGTTACTGTATCTTCCATTAAATCCTTTGCCCTTGTTGCTGCCAGATGTTTCAAATCGGAATGAGTAGCTATCCCCGTCCACTTTAACTGACACCGACCCAGTAACCATTTGTCCGGCGACGGAAGCAGGTTCCTCAAAGTAGTAAACGCCCGATTTCGAGCTGCTTTTTGAGTTGTCGTACTTGTTTCCATTGATCGTAGTATAGCTGTCAAGGGTTTCCTCGCCATTGAGGAGAGCCTTGGAGCTGACGGTGGCTCCATCATCAGCAAATTCAAGATAGTAAAGCCCTGCCAGAATCGAACCATCGGAATCAAAGAGATAAGTTTTGCCGTTAATCGTTTGTATTTGATCCTTATACAGGGCTTTGCCGTCATCACCCAAGTAGTAACTCTTTTGAGCCTCTGCATCCCAAGACCAGCCACTTTTCGAGGTCGATTCGCCAGAGGTTTGACCATCCCACTCAGTCAACATATGACCGTCTGCGGCAAATGCATAATCTACGCTATCGACTTTGATGACCGAATAGCCTGTAGCAGCATCTTCGTCATTCATCATATTCTTCTTACCGTTCGCACGGAAGAAGAATTTATAGTCACAGAAACTCGAGCCGTCATATACCCTGATCTGTTGCCAGCTTTTTTTTACAAGGGCGCCATCATCACCAGCATAGTAAAGGCAGGTCTTCCATGCTTCGCTGTCAGCATCCTTCGAAGCCATAGAGTAAATGCCGTTAGAATAATTAATCCAACCATACAGCATTCGACTTTGGCTATCAAAGACGTAGGTTTCGCCACCAATTGCCTTCTTGCCAGACTTATATGCCTTGCCTGATGACTGGAAGTAATATCGTAAGGTCTTGACATCCTTAAAAGCATCATTCTGGCTATTATTTTTGTTTTCGACATCTACCCACTGGCTCTTAACCATGGCGCCGTTTTCATCAACATAGTAGTAGTCATCTCCATACTTTACAAGTTCATTCGACCCAAGGTAGCCTTCAGCGTTCAGCCAATAGTAAGTGCTGCCTGACAGCTTAAATGTATTTGTTGCTCTGTCTCCTTTGCTGTCGAGCCATACCCATTCGCCGCCAGATAGTGTCCAGCCTTCTGCGTAGGCAACCTGCGGCATGAGACATATTATCATGCACAAAGCAAGCAGTATGCTTAATATTTTTCTTTTCATAGGTATCCCTTCCTTACTTCAGTAAATTTCCTTAACAAGGTTAATTCCAACTCAAAAGCCGAAGGCAGGCACAGTTATCCCATCTTCGGTAAGCTCCTGACAAAGGTAGACTTAGCTGATAGCATTGTCATGCATCCTGTCATCATTGTCAAGCCCCCTCCACTTTTAACATACGTCCATATTAGCAAAGCAAAGTACCCTTTGCAAGTGGTTTTGCTTTAGCACACAAAAATTTCACAATGAAAATATTTCAAGCATAAAAAAAGCCGCTCCTGCTGAAACCAAGAGCGACAAGGCTAAATAGCCTAAAAGTCATTTGGCAAGGCCGCAAAGCCTCGTCTTTTCCTATGTCTATATTAGCACATATGTTTCTGTTTTTCAAGATGCAATATTGCAGTAATATCTGCATCCCCATTATGTCTGATTTTTGATTATTTTTTCAAGTATCCTTTTCTTACCTTTATCAAGATATTTCTCATTCTCCCTGCAATACTCCTCAAACAAATCAGGCCTTACATCTCTGGTAAGCTCAAGCGATTTCTCAAACCTCCACAGCTCAATATTCTGATGATGACCTGACAGCAGCACCTCTGGTACCGGTATTCCCTCATATTCTCTTGGCTGTGTATACTGAGGATACTCTAAAAGCCCCGAATATATGGATTCCTCCATTGCACTGTCCTCTCCTGACAGTACGCCCGGAATAAGCCTTGCTACAGAATCTATCAGCACCATTGCCGGAAGCTCCCCTCCTGTGAGAACATAGTCTCCAATAGAAACCTCCTCCATATTCCAGTAGTCTATAGCTCTCTGGTCAACTCCCTCGTAATGTCCACAGAGTATGACAAACTCAGAAAGCTCCGAAAGCTCCTGTATTTTACCTTTGTCAAGCACTTTGCCTCTTGGTGACATATACAGAACTTTCTTGTTCTCCGCTCCGACAGCTCTGAGGGCATCGAATATTGGCTGAGGCATCATCACCATGCCCTGCCCTCCGCCAAATGGATAATCGTCCACCTTACGATGCTTGTTCAGGGTATATTCTCTGATATCTGTAAGTGTGATTTCTATGATTTTTTTCTCTGCTGCTCTTCCCAGTATGCTTGAGGTCGTAACCGGCACAAACATTTCGGGAAACAGCGTAAGCACATCTATTTTCATAGGTCTAAAATTCCTTCAATCAATTTTACTGTTATTTGCCTGTTAGAAATATCTGTATCAAGGATGTATTCAGACACCCCGGGGATGTATACAGTGCCTGTTTCTGTCTTAATCCTGTAAAGAGGCTGGGCTGTATTTTTTAATATATCCTCTAATGTGCCAATATGGATTCCTTCATCAGATATTACATCAAATCCAATCAGATCTTTGATATAGTAGGTGCCCTCCGGGAGCTTAGGGAGCTGTTCTTCATCTATATAAATATTCTTTCCCCTTAATTTCTCTGCCATATTCCTGTCACTTACTCCCTCAAGAAGCAGTACGACCATGTTTTTTTGAATCCTCGCAGATTTGAGTCTGTATTTGATATTCTCTATATAAATTGTTTCAAAATTACTGTATCGTGAAGGCTCTTCCCCATAATCGTAAACCTTGAACTCACCTCTCAGTCCTACAGCTCCTGTAATCTGCCCTATTTTTATTTTTTCCATAAATATTTGCTCCATATAGCATGTAAGACACATAATCCAGATTCCGGATATATGTGCCTTGCTTAACGTCATGTCTTGTCTATTGAACAATCTCCACGACCACTTTTTTGTTTGCCTTAGTTGCCGCTGCCTTTACAACGCTTCTCAGTGCTTTTGCAATTCTACCCTGTTTGCCTATAACCTTGCCCATATCCTCCGGCGCAACCTTAAGCTCAATTACCATTGTAGAATTTTTTCCGGCTTTTTCTGTAACTTCAACGGCATCTGGGTTCTCTACGAGTGATTTTGCAATCACCTCTACCAGTTTAACCATTATATACTCACCGCTTCCTTACTTTATAATTCCGGAGTTTTTGAACAATTTTTTAACTGTTTCTGTAGGCTGCGCACCATTTGAAAGCCATTTTGCTGCAGCTTCTTCGTTGATTTTGATTTCCTTAGGCTCTGTCATCGGGTTGTAGTAACCGATTTCTTCGATAAATCTGCCATCCCTTGGTGTTCTTGAATCTGCAACAACTATTCTGTAAAAAGGCTTTTTGTGAGCGCCCATTCTCTTTAATCTGATCTTAACCATTATAATCCTCCTAAATGTTAACTGTATTAAATATATCTAAAACTGTTTAAGTTTTTGAACTAGAACATACCTTTGAATGCACCTTTGCGTTTGAATTTGCCACCTGTAAAGCGCTTCATCATTTTTTTGGTGTCTTCATATTTTTTGATCAGGCTGTTTACTTTTGCAACTGTCTGACCGCTGCCTGCCGCAATACGCTTCCTTCTGCTGGAGTTAAGTATTGACGGGTTGTCTCTTTCCTGCCTGGTCATCGAAAGGATAATAGCCTCCATCTGAGCAAATTCTTTTTCGGCTTTTTCCATATCGACTTCCTGTTTTTGCTTGGCTGATATTCCAGGCATCATATCAAGCATACCGCCTATGCCACCCATGTTTTTAATCTGTCCCATCTGATCCAGAAAGTCTTCGAGAGTAAATGCGTTTTTGCGTATTCTCTCTTCAAGCTTGGCTGCTTTTTCTTCGTCTATGGCATCCTGGGCTTTCTCTACCAGAGAAACAATATCACCCATGCCAAGTATCCTGCTTGCCATTCTCTCAGGATGGAAAGGCTCGAGTGCATCAAATTTTTCGCCTGTACCTATGAATTTAACAGGCTTGCCTGTTACTTTTTTGGCTGAAAGAGCTGCACCGCCTCTGGCATCACCATCAAGCTTGGTCATGATTATACCATCTATTCCAAGTCTGTCGTTGAAGCCCTCTGCCGCATTTACTGCATCCTGACCTGTAAGTGCATCAAGCACCAGGAGTATTTCGTGAGGTTTGATTTCTTTTTTGATTCTCACGAGCTCTTCCATCAGCTCTTCGTCTATCTGAAGTCTGCCGGCTGTATCGACTATAAGGATGTCGTAGCCTTTAATCTCTGCCTGTCTGACAGCCTCCATTGCGATTTTTTCGGGTTTTTTGCTGTCCCTGTTCACATATACGGGAACATCTATGGTGCGACCTACAACCTCAAGCTGATCTATTGCAGCAGGTCTATATACGTCGCATGCACAAAGCATTGGTTTTTTGCCTTCTTTTTTGAGGTAGTTTGCCAGCTTGCCGCATGTGGTTGTCTTACCTGTACCCTGCAGGCCCACCATCATATATATAGTAAAGCCTCTTGGGGAATATGTCAGCCTGCTGTTTGCGCCGCCCATCAGTGCAGCCAGCTCATCGTTTACAATTTTGACTATCTGCTGCCCCGGAGTAACGCTTTTGATTACCTCCTCGCCCAGTGCCTTTTCTTTGATGGTTGCAACAAATTCCTTCACAACCTTGAAGTTTACATCCGCTTCAAGCAGTGCAAGCTTTATCTGTCTTATTGCATTATTTATGTCTGCTTCGGACAAAGTGCCTTTGCCTTTGAGTCCCTTGAAGACTCCCTGCAGTTTTTCTGATAAACCTTCAAATGCCATATTACTGCTCCATCTCATCAATTACCGATCTTATCTTTGCAAGGCTTGCAACAAGATCACTGTTATCTCTATTCTTATCTATAATTGCTTCAATCTGTCTGTCTATCATCTCTACAGTGCTGCGTGTAGCTTCAAACCTTTTGACAAGTCCAAGCTTGGATTCATACTGATGCAGGGATTTCTCTGCATTTTTGAGAGCATCATGCACTCCCTGCCGAGATATTGAAAACTCCTGTGCAATCTCTGATAAGGACAGGTTTTCCTCATAATACAGACTCATTACTTCCTGCTGTCTCTTTGAAAGAAGCTGACCATAAAAATCATAAAGCAGACTAACTTCTGTGATTTCATCAAACATATATGCCACTCCTTTCGTATCAAGTATTACAGCTTGACACCAGTACATTATATCACATAAAAATAAGGTGTCAAGCTTTTTTGCTTAACACCTGAAAAATGTTTCAACATTATCTGTCCGATATCTGACCCTGCTTGAGCCTTGAAAAATAGCTCTTGGTTTCTGCTGCCACAACGCCGCTTAACGCCACCAGGGCTATAAGGTTAGGTATAGCCATGAATCCGTTGAAAATATCAGCTATAGTCCATACTGCTTCAACTGTCAGGAACGGTCCTACAAAAACAGCTATTATATAGAGCCATTTGTATGTCAAAAGCACGCCCATTTTTTTGCCGCCTATAAGGTATTCAAGGCATCTTTCGGAATAATAGTCCCATCCGAGAATTGTCGTAAATGCGAAGAATGCAAGGCATATCATCAGGAAAAAGGCTCCTGTCTGTGTGTTCCACGGAAGTCCCTGGCCAAAGGCTGTTGCCGTCACGGCTGCTCCTTCAAGTCCTTCAACTGCGTGTGAATTTGTAACAAGAATTGAAAGTGCAGTCATCATACATATAATTATTGTATCAAGGAAAGTACCTGTCATTGTAACAAGACCCTGTCTTACAGGCTCTTTAGTCTGAGCTGCAGCTGCTGCGATAGGGGCTGACCCAAGGCCTGCTTCATTTGAAAATACTCCTCTTGCAACGCCCTTTTGCATAGCTATAAACATGGCTCCGAGTGCTCCGCCTGCTGCGGCTCTTGCACCGAATGCTCCTGCAACTATCTCTTTAACTGCACCAGGGATTTCCTGAATATTAGCAATAAGAATTGCAACGCATATCACTACATAAAGCACCATCATAAAAGGTACTACTACAGAAGATACGCTGGCGATTCTCTTAATCCCGCCGATTACTACAAGTGCTACTGCAAGAGCTACAACCACTGCTGTTATTGCTGTCGCCCATGTATAGCTGTTTTCACCTATTGAGAATGCGATATGTTTGCTGTCAGGATCGGCAAAGTTGTTTACAGCGGTCGCAATACCGTTTACCTGCGTAATAGTACCTATTCCGAGAAGTCCTGCTCCCACACCGAATATTGCAAATAATTTGGCAAGCCATTTCCAGTTCTTGCCCATACCTTTTTCTATGTAGTAAAAAGGTCCTCCGAGTGCATGACCGTCTTTGTCAATAACTCTGTACTTAACTGCAAGAAGTCCCTCTGAATATTTTGTAGCCATACCGATGCATGCTGCGATAAACATCCAGAATACTGCTCCGGGGCCTCCTGCAAGTATTGCTCCTGCAACACCTACAATATTACCTGTACCTACGGTTGCAGACAATGCTGTACATAATGCGCCAAAGCTTGAAACTTCGCCAACGCCGTCTTTTTCGTTTTTGACCATATAGCGCAGTGCCAGTCCCAGCTTGCGAAACTGCAGGACGCCAAGTCTTACAGAAAGCAGAAGCCCTGTACCCATAATGAGTATCAGCATAGGCACTCCCCATGCCAGGTTGTCAAGTTTCGTTAAAAAGTCCATAAATGTCATTTGATTTCTCCCTCTCAAATAAAATAAAGTAATAAAAAAAAGTCGATTTACTCGACTTCCAGAGAGATGCATAAGCTTATCCTATGCTCTGTCCTTTGTGCCTGAGATATCACCTGCAGGATGCTTAAACCTGCATGCTTAAACCTTCGGCGCCCCTAAAAGGGTCTCTCCAGAGAATCATAGTTTTTATGTGCCATATAAAAAACTGTAATATACGGCCACTTAAACTAACAAAGCAATGTTACCATATATTACAGCAGTTTTCAATATAAAATTTTAATTTTGACAGAATCTGTACTAAATATATTATTCTTCAGTTGAGAGCTCATCTACGCCTTTTGCGTTTTCAACTACCATGTCCATGACTTTTTCGTAAAGCATATAGAATTTGACGTAATCCTCTCCACCTACATACTCTTCATATGACATACCTGTATAGTCTTCAAATTCACTGGCTGTATAACCTATTGACTCAAGCTGTGCATCCACAAAATCATTGTATTCAGACTTGGTAACCTCAAGCCCTTCCTGTCTTGCGATATAGTAAATTATCATCTGCTCTTTGGCATTTGACTCTGCTGCACTGTCAAGCTCTTCATTAAACTCGTCTTCAGTCATACCATATGTGCTTTCAATAACGTCCTCGTATTCCATACTGTTGTTTTCAGCATAATCCTGCACATATTCCTTTTGTTTTTCGATATATTCCTCCAGCTCTTTTTCTGGATATTCAAGCACTTCTGAGCCGTCTGAAATGAGTCCCCACAGATATGATTTGATCTCTGAATTCTGCTCATCCTCCTTGCTCTTGTAAAGCTCCTCTTTGACAGCTTTTTCGTAAGCTGAAACACTGTCATAATCCGAACTCTGCTCCACATATTCTTCTTCTGTAGGAGTTACATATTCCTGTGCAGAATTGATTTTAACCTCAAATACAACATCCTTGCCCGAAAGATCTTCGTTGTTCTCGTAAGGATCCGGGAAGGTCAGATTAAGCTTCACTGTTTCTCCAACCTCAGCGCCTACAAGTCCGTCTTCAAATCCGTCAATCATAGTACCGCTACCGATTTCAAGTGAGCTTCCCTCAGCCGAACCGCCATCAAACTCCTCACCGTCAATTGTGCCTGTATAATCGATGTTTACTGTATCGCCATCGTGCACTTTGCCGTCCTCGACGTCTTCAAGCGTCTTGGCTTCATCTAAATCCTCTTCAATTGCTTCTTCGATTTCCTTGTCTGTTATTTTTATCTTGTCAGGATTCTGGTATTCAAGACCTTTGTATTCTCCGACTTTAACATATTTGGTAAGATCATAATCATAAGGCTCGCTGGCGCAGCCTGTCAATATCATCGCTGATCCTAATGCAAGGACAAGAAATAATGCTATTGCTTTTTTCATATCACACCTCGTCAAACTAATTTTTGCTTTGTCTATTCTAACACAAAACATCCGGCTCTAATAGCCATATGTTCAAAATTCACGAGAAGTTCACAAACAAAGCACAAAACTCCGATAAATAAATACAAACCTGCTATTTTTCCTGCTCAAGTATGCCTGCATCCCTGAGGCCTTTTATTATCCTCATGTATGCACCTTTATCAGGAACTTTTATCATATGAATGTGAAGTCCTCCCGTAAGATCACAAAGCTGTGATGCATTAGCCTCCTTTGCCATACGCACAAATTCCTCTGCATCATACCTTGATTTGATATCAAGATCCGCGCTTATCTGTCCATATATAGGGTGCTCGACTATTACATTGTCAACACTGCCTCCATTATCTGTGATGATATAAAATTCCTGCAGAGTCTCATCTGCACTGTGACGGCAAACTATGCTTTCGACAATAGAATCGTCTTCAGCCTTTTCAATTATATATCCTCTCCTTGTTGCAATTATTTTATGCCCGTTTGCACGCAATATAGCGATATCGGATACAATTATCTGCCTTGTTACCCCGAATTTGGCTGCAAGTTTAGATGCAGATATGCTTGTATCAGCATTGCTTAAAGCCTCAAGTATCTCAGCACGTCGTTCAGTCTTATCCATTGCACGCCTCCTTGTATAATCTATATTAGATTTTACTCCATCAGGCTGAAAATCACAACCAAAAAAACAAGCCCTGAATGTCAGAGCTCATTTTTTTACTCTATTTTTTTGAAGGAGGTGTTCCATATTTATTTATATGAAACGGTGAAAAAACTATTTCTTACAATAACTATTATACATATGCATATGTCATAATACGGTCAGTTTGTTGTTGCTTTTGAAAAGGTTTTGTTCACATTTTCTCCACACTCCTATCCCCAGAGTTCTTCATCAGAAGGCACATAATTATCAGGCATATATCTTGCAATTCTGGATACATTCATAAGATGCTTGTAATCAAGATTTTCGGATATTGAGTTGTGCCCCCAGCTGCCGCATCCCAGCGTATTTGTAGGTGCAAGTCCGTTATAAAAGCTGCCGCCGGCACTGCTTGCGCATACCTGATTTATGACAAATCTTGATACGCAAAGCTGCTGTCCCACATGCATGATATGTTCCTCAGAATCTGAGTGGAATGATACGCTGTGTCCTTTGCCTTCCTTTTCGAGATTATCTCTTGCTATGCTGATTCCCTCATCCAGGTCAGAATATTTATATGCCGCAATTACAGGAGCCATTTTTTCTCCTCCCAGAGGATCTTTGTCTGCTGCCGCCTCAGCCAGTGCCACTATGATTTTTGTATCCTCTGGAATATCAAATCCCGCCAGCTGTGCTATCTTTGCAGGAGACTGTCCTACAGAATGCCTGTTGGCTTTGCCATCTTCAAACAATGCTCCTCTCAATCCATCAAGCTCCTGCGGTGTTCTCGCTATGTATGCGCCATTTGCCTCAAACTCAGCCATAATATCTTCAAAATCCTTTTCAGGGCATATTACTGACTGCTCGCCTGAGCATATGATACCATAGTCAAATGTCCTGCCCTGTATTATCTTGGGCACCGCTGTCTTAAAATCATATCCCTCGTCTATAATGCACTGCACATTGCCTGCGCCTACTCCAAGGGCAGGTCTTCCCGAGCTGTAGGCAGCATTGACCATCCCTGCACCGCCTGTGGCAACCACTACATCTGCAGATGATATGAGGGTTCTGGTGTTTTCTCTCGACTGTTTGTCTAAAATCTGTATCAGATTTGCCGGATATCCGAGTCTGTCAAGCTCTGCATTCATCATATCAACAGTTTTGGTGCTGCATTTGATGGATTTATGGTGAGGCGTTATAATTATGGCATTGCCGCATTTAAGCGCAAACATAGCATTGCTCATAGGCGTAACTATAGGGTTGGTGCATGGGGTTATCGCCGCAACAACTCCTACAGGCTTTGCTATTCTTGTTATGCCCGTAGCTTCATCTGTATCGAGTATGCCTCTTGACTTCTTGCCTTTGAGATTGTTCCATATTATTTTTGATTTCTGTTTGTTTTTGGCTATCTTGTCTGGAACGTTTCCCATTCCTGTCTCTTCTACTGCTATCTCTGCCAGATACTCCGCATTGTCATATACAACCTTTGCTATTGTCTTTACGGCCTGGTCAACCT
>CAVAON010000057.1:0-11787 GCA_963590215.1 Anaerovoracaceae bacterium
ACTGTGGACGTATCGGTATCGGAGTATCATCTGATACTCCGGCTTTTCCACCTTACTGATCACATCTCGTATCTGCTGTTTCAATGCCATCAACGTATTGACCTCTTCCAGGATCATGGCTTCCATGTCACAGATCTTTTCTATCGTGCGGACATACGGTGCATCGGTATTTCTCGTTGCATTGTAATGCTCTTCAAATCCGGGACTGGAAATGGTTTGCGACATCATGCGAAGATCCTCCAGTTCCTTCGTATCGGAGTTGATCCTGTTATCCAAAAGATAAGCCTGTCTCAGATATTCCTTTACAGTCATTCTGCCACCTCCTTCTCAAGCTGTGACAAAACGGCTTTGCCATCAAGTTCCGTAAATATATTGAAGTGCTGTGACTTAAAGAAGCGTTCACATTCATGCTTCGTGGATTCCGCAATCGCATTCTTCTTTCCGTGTGCCAGTTTTTTGACAGCATCTCTGTAATCCCTCACTGCCTGCAGCACCACTGCATTTCCTAATGCCTCATAAGGGCTGATATTTCCTGCACTCATAGCCTAACCTCCGAAAGTTTTTTATTTCCCTCGGATTGACTCTGATTGGCGTTGTTTGACTCTGATTTTCTATAGATTTGCTTTGACGGCATCGATCAGTGCCGACTGGGAGGTGTCCTTCGTTTTAAGAGCCTTCATGATCTGCTCGTCCACAGTTCCCTTCGTGATGATGTGCTGAATTACCACGGTTTCAGATGATTGTCCCTGTCTCCAAAGTCTGGCATTGGTCTGCTGATATAACTCCAAAGACCAGGTCAATCCGAACCATACAAGATGGCTGCCGCCGCTTTGAAGGTTCAGTCCGTGACCTGCGGATGCCGGGTGGATCAGACCTACGGCAAACTCTCCCTTGTTCCACATCTCAATACTGCCTGGGGAGGAGATTCTGGCATACTCAACTTTCAGAGAATCCAGACGCTTGCAGATACGTTCTGCATCATGCTTGAACCAATAAGCCACGAGGACTGGTTTTCCGTTTGCCGCTTCGATGATGTCCTCCAGGGCATCCAGCTTTTTATCATGGATCTCTGAAATGCTCTCGTCATCTGCATAGACTGCACCATTTGCCATCTGCGACAGCTTTCCTGTAAGTGATGCGGCATTAGCTGCCGTCACCTCATGCTCCGGAAGCTGAAGAACAAGTTCCTTCTTGAACTCGTCATATTTCTCACGCTCTTTTTCTGATAACTCGACTTCGTACTGGGTGCTGATCAGTTCCGGCATTTTCAGATGATCGGCAGCTCTCATGGAAATCGTGATATCCGATATCCTGTCATAGATGGCCTCCTCTGCACCGGGAAGTGCTTTGTAGCTGTATATGATCTGCCCGTTTCTCTTATCCGGCATAAAAAATGCCGTGCGATACTGGGTGATAAACCTTCCAAGCCTCTCGCCCATATCCAAAAGCTTAAACTCTGCGAAAAGATCCATCAGACCATTCCCGGAAGGAGTACCCGTAAGACCAACGATACGCTTCACCTTCGGTCTTACCTTCATGAATGCCTTAAACCGCTTTGACTGCCAGTTCTTGAAGGAAGAAAGCTCGTCCACCACAACCATGTCAAAATCAAACGGCACTCCGCTTTTCTCAATCAGCCACTGCACATTCTCACGGTTGATGATGTAGATATCTGCTTTGCTATTCAGTGCTGTCAGCCTTTCTTCCTCTGTGCCGACTGCCACGGCATACTGCAGGAGACTTAAATGCTCCCACTTTCCAATCTCTGCTCCCCATGTTACCTTTGCAACTCTCAAAGGTGCGATCACCAGGACCTTGTGTATCTCAAAGGAATCAAACAGAAGGTCAGAAACTGCAGTCAGCGTGATAGACGTTTTCCCAAGTCCCATATCTAAGAGGACTGCCGCTATCGGATGTTCCTCGATATACCGGATAGCGTACTTCTGGTAATCATGCGGACTGTATCTCATCAAGCATCCCTCCAATCTGCTCTGCACTGTCGATCACATACACTCTGTACCCTAACCCTCTTAGCTTCTCATGCCTTGCCGTCTGCAGCGGCCTTGGCTTTTTGCCAGGTGCTTTTAATTCCGCAAAGGCAAACTTACCATCCGGCAGAAGCACCAGGCGGTCTGGCATTCCATCGTATCCTGGAGATACAAACTTCGGACAGATACCGCCTCTTTTCTTTACTGCCTGCACCAGCTTTTGCTCTACTGTCTTTTCTCTCACTGCATTGCCTCCTCCACCGGGTCTGCCAGGTCAAATGCTGCATAGCAGGCAGAAAGGAAATCCGTGATCGGCTTGCCATGATAGAGCCATGTTCGTCTGCCGTTACAGCAGCAGTTGTACTTCCCATTCTTCCTGTTGATAAAAACATACTGGTCACGGTACTTCACGTAATAAGCACCGCTCCTTGCCGTTTTCCATTTCCTGTTGGGAAAGTTCAGCTTTCTCTTTGACCTGTTCTTCATCTTCCTGTCACGTTCTTTTGCTGCTAAAATGTCACCTTCCATGATGCCGGCACAGATACATCCGACAGAAAGCCTCTCGAAATACTCATCATGCTCCATCACATGAATGTATCTGACATTTTCATATCCGCAGAGTTCACACTGAAAATCTGCATCCTCGCCATCGATCAAATCCACGCATCTCCAATTTTCCAGAGGTGCATTCCATGCCTTCAGTTTCTTCTGGCATCTCGCAATATATCTGTCCATTTGCTGACCTCCAATCTATTCAAATCACAACAAGCACAAAGATTTCTGTGTTTCTCTATATACGTATATATGCGCATATAGGCTTTACTTACGTGTATATATAGGGAAATATATTTATATTGATTTATCTTGTGATACTTGTGTTAACAAAGCTAAAAAACTGCTGTTTATCAGCGTTTTCAGAGTTCACAGCCTCTGACTCTTTTTTCAAAGGCTGTGAACAGACCTAAGTCACAGCTTCTCATAGATCCTCTGTCTGCCGTACACAGGCAGCTTTCGGATCTTACCCGTACGATTCCACCCGCCCACTTTGGTCATAAGGGCTGCTATCGCATAGGAGTCGGCAGGCTTGAGATCGGAAAGATTCCTGCAAAAGCACTCGCACCATATCTCCGCATTGCTGACCGTCTCCCTTGCCACAGTCCCTTTTGCCGCGGTGCTGTCGGTAAGGAAATTCCTGCGTTCATATAAGTCAAGGCTGCTCCAGTTATCCGGCAGTAAGGTATCGAGGTATTCCTCCACCATGCCCTGACGCTCATCGGTTTCCATCGCACCGATCTGCTCCTCGACTGCCTCGGCATTTTCCTCACTGTTAAGTGTCAAAGTCTCACCATGCTGATACAGGTACTTTGCCTCTGCCCACAGCTGCTCGACTTCCTCGTTCGTAAGATTCCACGCCTTCTTCCTGGATTCTCCTGTCACATTGATCGGCCAGAATCTGCGGTTGCCCGTAATATCACGGAGGAATCCGGACTCTGAGTTCGTAGTGCCGAGGATCACACACTGCCTCGGATGGCTCTCCACCGTTCTGCCATATGACGGGCGGTAGATATCATCGGTACGGCTGGCAAATGCCTTGACCAGTTCGATATCTGCTTTCTTCATTCCGGCAAGTTCACCAAGCTCTAAAATCCAATATCCCTGCAGCTTTTCCGCACCTGCCTTGTCTTTCATATCAAGGAGGTTCAGACTGTCGGAGTAATACTCTTTTCCCATCCTCGCAATGATCGTGGACTTTCCACAGCCCTGCGGACCTACCAGTACGGCAATGCTGTCAAACTTGGTGCCAGGCTCATAGATTCTTGCCACTGCCGCCACAAACGGCTTTCTGGTTGCCGCACGGATATACTTGGAATCCTTCGCGCCCAGGTAATCGATGTAGAGAGTCTCAAGGCGGGGAATACCATCCCATTCCGGCAGTGCATCCAGCTTTTCACGCAGAGGATGGAAATGCCTGTCCTCCACTACCTTCGTAAATGCCACATCATGGTTTCTGCTGGAAAAGGTTTCATAGTGGATATCGATCAGAGCCTTCAGCTGTGCGGTGTCGGCATCTCTCCAGAACTTATTTGTCTCAGGACGCGACCACGGCACATCACCCGTGATCTGGATTCTTCCAACGAACTCGTTAAATGCCATGTTTGCAAAATCAGGATCATTGTTTAAGATCAGCATCAGATTCCACACGCTGTTTTCCAGGCACTTGCTCCTTGGCATATAGCGAAGCTGTGTCCTCCAATCATCTCCATCGTTAAATTCTTCCGATGCTTTCTTCTGCTTCTCCTCAAGCACGAGAAGCTTTACCTTATCCAGTGACATGGCGAATTCGCACATCTCGTTATAGGATTTCTTATCCTCCAGATCACCGAATCTGTGTGTACGCACCAGTTCAAAGGCATTGCAGAGTCTGCCGCCTGCAGGGTCTGTGGCATGGTGGCTGTATACGAACTTGTCATCATAGATCACAACACCTGCAGAGCCTTCACCTGGGATGAAGTCATATCTTCCGGATGCATCCGCAGTCGGTGCATATACATCGGACAGAAACTCGCTGATAGCAAGCTCGATCGGATAATAGGCACGGCAGAACGCTCCCACGATGCCTTCCTTCTCAAGAGGATCTTTCTGCTCTTTCACCTTGTGGTCGGTGGCTTTGCTCTCCTTCGGTGTAGTCGGAAGAAGGGAACAGTCCTGCCAGTCCGGATGGGCAGAAAGCACCGAATCCGGGTCAAGCCAGTCTCCCTCGATCACTTCACAGAGATACACTCCGTTGGACGGACAGGTCGGCCAGTACATCAGCTGATGAGGAGAAAAGGAACACGGATCCAACATATCAATAAATCCGTTGTCCGCAGCATAGTATCTTGCCACAGCATTGAACTCATCCGGCGTCATGTCACGGGTGACAGGGATCACCATTCTGGCTCTCGGATTTGCCGGGGTATGGCTGTGGGTGGTGTAGATGCATCCCTTGTTATGGATATTTCCATGAATCCCTGTAAGGAACTCTGCCCGGATGCCATCAAGGTCATATACCAGCATGGAGCGGCACACCACCTTGTTTGCCTGTCTGCGGTTATCACGAAGATGACCTGCAACAAAACCGCCTTTATCCTTGATATCGTCCCTCTGTCCTTTTGGCAGCTTCGGATATTCCTCTGCCGTCTCAGAGGTGCGGATCGGCTGTTTTAATTTGTCGCAGAGTTCATCGAATCGTATGGTCTTGTTCGACCAGAACTTTGCCTGCCTGGAATTTCCATAGGCAATCTTTAGATCACGCATTTTGCTCGTCCTCCTTCAGTTCACTGCTGAAATATCGCAGTCTGTAATTCTTTCTTTTGGCTCTCCTGATCTCGGCATCCATCCCTTCGGATATGGTTTCACCGAACACCCACACCTCGGAGCAATGGCTCATCAGAGCATTTCCAAAATGGAGTCCCAGTTCTCTCTCCAATGGGTCCTTATCGTTTAAGAACTGCGGAAACAGCAAATGCGGAGCAATGGGGATATACCCACGCTCCACAGCAAATCTGCTGTATCTTCTGGCATTCGCCACATTTTTCTCAACATCCCCGGAGAATGGCGAGCATACATACACCATCGGTCTGTATGCCCTTGCCGATCTCATCTCATTCTCAATCTTGGATAATGCCCCGTAGGTGGTCGGATCAGGATAGCCTTCACTGTTAAAACGGCTCACACCCACAGCATCCACCTCCTAAGACCTCTTCCGTACACTCTTCGCACAGCACTGAGGTTCCGAACAGATCCACTTCTCCATCTGCAAACACATCCTCCAGATTGACCTGCACCTCTTCTCCGCACTTGGGGCATCTGCAGTACACGTTCTCATCGTTGATTTCGACAGAGACTTCCATTGCATCATTCAGTTTTTCCTTCACATAAAACATACGGTTTACCGCCTTTCATAAAAGTAGGGCTTCTGCCCTCTAATGGTGAAAGGACAGAAACCCTATCTGTAAGAACTAATCTTTTTTATAAAATTCGCATTCGTATCCATCGGCTCGGAGCAGAAGTCCCGGCATCCAGGGCGGAGTCCTTCCCATCTGCTCACAGATGGCATTAAGGGATACATCCCTGCTGCACTCGATGATCAGCTCATCATGGACATGACCGCAGATAAAGCAGTGCGACAGTGTCCTCATGGCATACATAAGGATGTCGCGGCTGATCGCCTGCACAATGTTCTCCACGAACTTCGGACCATAGCTTTCAATGCGCTCCCACTTCTTCGTGCCGCCGACTCCCTCATAGGTGACAGACTCGCCTCCGAATCGGTTCTCACCCATGCGGGGCTTCACATAGGAAAGCTGTCTGCCGGAGGGAAGCCTGATGAAGAGCATCCCACTTTGATAGAAAAATCGGATGCCGTGCGTTTCCGTAGGAACCTTCTTTTTCACACATTCCTTTACACAGCGGTCAACCTCCCACCAGAACTTTACGATATTGGGATTCGAGCTTCTCCACATATCGACAAGGGGCTGGAGTTCCTCTTCGGAAAGTCCCATGTCCAGAGCACCCATTGCCTTCAATGCGCCGACAGAGCCGCCATAGCCAAGAGCTAATTCCGCTATTTTACCTTTCTGTCTCAGATGCCCGTTCACACCATGCTTTTCCACAGGGACACCGAACATGGCTGATGCCGATGCACAATAGATATCTCCGTTATTTGCAAAGACCTCGCTTCTCCATTTTTCCCCGGCAAGGCAGGAAAGCACCCTCGCCTCAATCGCAGAAAAATCCGATACGATAAATTTCATGCCGTCTCTCGGCACAAAGGCAGTACGGATCAGCTGTGACAGGGTATCCGGGATATCATCGTAGAGAAACTCCATTGCATCATAGTTTCCGCTTCTTACAAGACCACGAGCCTGTTCCAGATCCGGCATATGGTTCTGAGGAAGATTCTGCAATTGGATAATGCGGCCTGCGAACCTGCCGGTCCTGTTGGCACCGTAAAACATGAACATCCCTCTGGCTCTGCCATCCATGCAGACGGCATTTTCCATTGCCTGGTATTTCTTCACCGAGGATTTGGCAAGCTGCTGGCGAAGGGACAGCACGGTACGGAGCGGCTCCGGTGCAGTCTTTAAGACTGCCGCTACTTCCTTTTTCCCAAGGCTGTCCATCTCAAGTCCGTTGTCCGAAAGCCACTGCTTCATCTGCTGCACGGAGTTCGGATTATCCAGATTGGTAAGCTCCTGCATCTTCTCCGACAGAACAGCCTTTGACTTCTCATCAAATGCGATGGCATTACGCACCAGTGTCATGTCCAGAGCAATCCCTCGGTCATTGATCTCCTGGTCTAAGTGGTATTCTTCCCAGACAAAATCCGGCACGGGATATTTCCTTAAGCGTTCCTGGATAGACATCTCCACCTCAACATCACGCTTGTTATAGGATTTGAAAAGTTCCCACTTCTCTAAATCATGCTCCGGCAGATTCCTTGTCCTGCCGCCATTGCTCTTCGTTGCCTTGCAGGGAATGCAGAAATATCGGATGAGGTCTTTGCCTTCCTTTAACTTCTGTTCCGAAAGCCCAAGCACAGCTCCGACTCCTGCCAGTGAAAGCGGAAGTCCCATATAGGCAGACCACACCATCGAGCACCGCCAGGAGGAGGGATCAAGATAATCTCCGACCGTATCCTCGTGGATGCTGTAGCTTTTAAATTGCTCCGAGTAATATCTTTTAAGCCAGACGGATAGACACACTCTTTCAAAAGATGCATTAAACGCCCATTTCAGAACGGACTCATCCGTCAGTGCCATAATGATCTCCATCGGCACTTCTTCGCCCTGTGCCAGATCATAAACTCGCACCTCGCCGCCATTTACCGACACACCAAGAAGAAGGATCTCAAAAGCAGGGGACTGGGCATATTTATAGACACCGCATTTATTCAGTTCCACATCACTGTATGTCTCCAGGTCCAGTGATAAGGTATTGATCTTTTCCATTTTCATCACCATCCTTATAACAAAGCAGACGGCAAGGTAATCCTGCCGTCCACCCGTTTTCATTTACTCTTCAGTTGTTTCCTGCTTCTTGGCCTTTTTCTTCTCCAGGCACTGCTTTACCTTCTTGATACACCAGTGTCCAAATTCCATGATCCAGTACATTATGCCGCCAAGTCCAAGTCCGTAGATAAGGACAAAGATGACGAGCACATCTACCTGTTTTGCTAATTCATATAATTCCATCGGTTTACCTCATATTTTCTTAGAATCCGCAGGCGGCAGTTTCCCACCGCCCGCTTTGGTTGTCATGTATCTTTTAGGCGAGGAAATCATCCTCTGCTGCCGTATCGGCAAAGTCATCCTCTGCACGGGACTTACCACCAAGCGGCTCTCCGTCTGCGATCTTCTGGAGATTATTGAGACCGCAGGCAATTCCTCGATTTCCGTTCGAATTGAAAGCGTAAAAATTGATGGATGCACGGCCATACACACCGCTGTAAACCTCACTGCGGTCAATGATCGGCTGACGGGCTGCATCAACGATTCCAGGTGCAGATGCACTGTTGGCATTGATAAAGTAGCTGCCAGCATAAGCCGGATCGTCCGGACGCTCCTCGTCACCATCACGAAGAGGGATCTTGATGGCAGAAAGCGGAGGTACGCTCTTGCCGTTTCCCTTGAGCTTGGACTCGCCCTCGTTGTAAGCCGCCTGGATGGCTGCCTTGATCTTATTTACCGTAACGGTATCAGACTTGGGAATGATAAGGCTTACCGAGAACTTCGGTGTGCCGCCGTTGATGCTCTTTGCATCCCATACATTTGCATAGCTCCATCTTGTCTTAGGTCCTGTGATAACTTTGGTAGGGTTTGTGTAATTGCTTGACATATCAGTTGTCCTCCTTAAAATCATTTGCTGCTGTATTCATTGCCGGACGCTTATCCGACATCGGTACTAACGTTGGCTTGCCCTGTGGCTTTTCGATAAGCCCGGAGAGCAGTTCTTCAAATTTTGTCTTGCCCAGCATCTTTGTCATTGCCGTAATGCCGAGCACCTTGTGTTCATACGGATCAAATCCTGCTGACTGCACCTTATCGGCTACCGCCATATCGTTCACATACTTGCGGACGGAGCGGCCTTCGACCAGTTTCCAGTCATGCCATTCCTTACCGCTGAGCGCCTGCTGCAGAGCAAACTCCTTCACATCTGCCGCCCAGGAGATCAGTTCATCAGCCTTGGAAAGGATGATCTCAATCTCGTCATCTTCCAGATCGGCAGGCATCTCGAAGTCATATTTGGCAAGCTCCAGATTGTACTCCGCACGTTTCCTGCAGGTGGCTTTCGCCTTGCAGAACTGGCAGTGACTTCCGGCTTTAAACTCGCCCTCGCCCTTTGCTGCAAGCTGTGCGGTCGGAGCAAGGATCTCGTCTGCCCATTTAAGAAGTTCTGCCTTAGAGATGGTGTACGTGCTGACATTGGCTCTTCTCGGCTGGAAGATCGTCATGGAAATCTCGTTGATGTCATAGATCCCGTCAAACAGCTCTAAAGCACCAAGTGCGTAGCACATCATCTGCGGATTCTTCTCAGCTTCTACCAAAATCCCAACCCCGTATTTCATGTCAATAATCGTCAGCTGTTCATCTGCGACTATGACACAATCCCCGGTTCCGAAGGCATCCGGCACCCACCTGGAGAAATCCAGACGCTGTTCTACAAGCACGATGGGATCTTTGCATTTCTGCTTTGCCGCCTCGACCTGCTCCAGTACGTACTGGGCATAGGCATCGGTGCAGTCTGCCATCTCAGAATCAAAGTAGGTAAGATCCTCTGTCGGATCCTTCGCCTTTTTTCCGAGTGCGGCATTTACCTTGTATTCACAGAGGGTGTGTGCATCCGTACCCTGTCTTGCAAACTCGGATGATGTGTCCTTTACCTTTGCACAGATCAGTGCAGAAGGCGGGCATTCAAGCCACCTATGACTCGATGATGCCGACAGGACTGCATGCTTATCAGGCATTTCCGATCACCTCCGCATCAGCAAGAAGTGCTTTATACTCTGCCGGATCGATCTCCGAGAGTTTGTCGGCACCATGCTTTTTGAGCAGTTCCTTGACTTCGGAGGTAAATCCCTGTCTGGACTTATCGGCAAGCACCGCTCTGACCTGTTCCAATGTCAGCGGCTTCTCCTCCGGCACCTCTGCCTTTGGTTCCTTCTTTACTGCTGCCTTTTTCGCAGGCTTCTCTTCCGGCTGTTCCGAAGAACTGAACAGCTCTGTCAGTCCGTCTGCAATGCCGATCAGTGCCTCGCCGCACTTTCTGAGTTCATCTGTGAGTGCAGACAATTCGCTTACTTTTCCCATGAGCGTCTTCTCCTTCCATATTCAGTTTTCCGCTGCCACAGGCATTCAGCCTGTCGGCAATCCTCTTTGACACTGTGCTGATTGAGAGCAGAACCTCTGACAATTCCTGATCGAGGTCTGTTCCCGGACAGCCTGTGCCGTTTCTTACTCTGCTTGTCATCGTTTGACACCGTCCTTTCCGAGGTGCTTCCTTTGCCCCTCTGATAGTGAAAGGACAGCCAGTCCAGATTTAAGAACTGTAATTTTTGAGAAATTACTGCACCGCCCGGAAAAGACGATGCAGCAGATAAATCTTGTTAACGGTAATCTTCCAGACGGGTGCGAAGTTTAAGAAGGATTCTCTGTTTACGCTTACCGACACCACGCTGACTCATGCCGACAGCCTGTCCGATCTCGGCTTCACTGCTGCCATGCGAAAACATCTCGATAATGGTTCGGTCGAGTTCCTCCAGCTCTGCCAGGGACTTGCGAAGTTCTCTGATGAGTTCCTTCTTAATAAGATCACCTTCGATGTCTGTGTTCGGATCAGCCGCCTCGTACTCATTCTCGTCATAAAGCTGATCGGTCGACACCTCATCACTGTGGCGCTGCTTACGCTTCTCCTCTCTCCACAGCGGACGCATATAGGCGGAATATTCCTCCTCTGTTGCCGGAATCTTAACTACCTTCACACGCTTATTTCCGACCTTCGACCACTCGACCTTTGATCTGTCGATGCCAAAGTCCTCGATAGTCTCATTGGTTACCTCCATAGGGATGTAACGTGTTTCTGTGCTACTTGTCTGTAGATTTTCTCTGATTTCCATTTGTTCCTCGCCTTTCTGCCTGTTCGCAGTCGAGCGCAGGAACAAAATAAGAGCCGGTGCTTTTGAAGCCACCGACCCTGTTATGCCTAAAGAAGCGTATAGGAAACCGGGGCTACTTCAAATCGCACACACCGCTGCCTATAGCAACGGATGCCAATATGATGTATCCCACGCCCTATTACGTAATTCAGGCTTGTGATATAGATTTTTAGTGTTATCCCCGAAGGGACGTGAATTGAAGAATCAAGTCGGTTCTACCGAGTTTTTCTTCGCAAACGCACATTTCAAATCAAGATGTGTAGAATTCTTTGTATTTTTCTGATACAATATTGAAATAGTGATGTTACAGATGCGATAGGATTACTCATGTCTGTTTCCCGTCTCACTCTTCACTTAAAAACCTATAGTAGCTAAGGTTACCGTCAACAGGTCAAAAGCCTGTTTTGTCTTTCTAAGCTTACTAATTCAATGGAGGTGGTAAGAATGACCCCGCCAAAGGTTCCATATCTTTGTGGTGGAATATTATTTACATTGATTCTCCAAGCTCGAAAAATAAGAACTAAAGCAAGAGATAAATTCAACAGCGGTTCTGATGGATTAAACGATACTGATATAATGATGGGATTGATTGAGGCCGTTACC
>CAVAON010000057.1:11797-12168 GCA_963590215.1 Anaerovoracaceae bacterium
GAATAATCTTGATTCATGCAAAGGTCAGACGTTCGGAAAGGTCACCAGTCAATTCAAGACCTGTCAATCTTACGGAACGACTTACATTACATTTACAGAGCCGTCCTTTATCAATTCCTTTAACTCTTTAATAAATAAAAAAGACCCTGACCTTCTGAAAAGAATGTCAGAGTTTGTAGGCAAATATATTAACGAGATGCGCTCAGAGTGGCTTGTAAAAGCACTGTTTGAAGTGATAGAGCAGGATGAAGAAATCGATGTAAGCACTGTTTTTTCTGTCACACAGAGTACATCTGTAAAAAAGGAAAAACTTGGAGATATAACAGAGGTTGAATTGCCAATCTTCTTACTCTCTGTTCTCAAATTTATCA
>CAVAON010000058.1:0-1679 GCA_963590215.1 Anaerovoracaceae bacterium
CCTCTTTTATCTGCACCAATTACCTTGGCGATGGACTGGGCCACTGAGGGCTTCTCTGCTATTACTAATTTCACTATATCGCCTCCTGCATATTCTTCTCAGATTTTGTTTTCCTTGGGGCCTTCGCAGCCTCTTTTTTCTTAGCATCAAGCTTCTTGGTAACAGATGCTTTCTTGACTGGCTTTTCCTTTTTAGCCTCAGAACTTTCCTGAGCTTTTTCACCAGCTGTCTTCTCCACACCAAGTGCTACAGGCTTTTCGATACCAAAATCTGCCACATCTACCGGAGGCTCGACCTTGATGAAGCCGGCTGGCATATCGACCTCCGGATTAGAGAAAGGGATCTCATCACCTGAGATGTCCATTCCCTCTATCACACTGATAAAATCATCTGGTGCACGATTGGCCTCTACCCTGTCATAGGTAAGGGCCCTGATCTTGCCTTCGATAGCATCGATAAGCTCGCAGGCACCCTGACGGATATCCTGCAGTGAAGCCTTCAGCTCTGGCAGCTCTTTGCCAGATGACCACCCAGTCAAGTAAGGAATACTATACGAGGAAGTATCAATTCCAAAGTGAGAAGCACATATCATAGCAAGGCTCTCCGCCTCACATTCTTTCTGGGCCTTGGTCTTATTTACACCTGAGTCCTTTAGTCTCTCTGAATTGTGATAAGTCGCATGGGCAAGCTCGTGCAAAGCGGTCTTAATAGTCTGCTCCTGGCTCATGCCCTCCTGAATAGCGATTCTATGATCTGCCAGGTGATAATAGCCCTTGGCTCCAGACTCAATATTTTCAAAATTGATAGGCACTGGAGAAGCCTCTGTGATAGCCTGCATGAGATTTTCATAGCCATCCACTGTACCAAGAAGCTCATCCACACCAAGCTGTGGCAGTGGTTCGCCATCTGTCTGCGACAGGTCAAAAGTAGATACCGGCTTAAATGCATTTACAGTAACCTTGACTGTCTCTCTTACTGGCTCGCCATCCTTATCACGAATCACATTGCCATCAGCATCAGTTTTCTCACGCTCCTTTTCCATCTGATAAGGAGATGGGGCCAAAATCCTGAGGCCCTTTTCTCCAGCCTTTACATGTCGCCCAACCTTCTTCCAGCCGCTGAATGAATTGCAAATAGAAGCCTCTGGATTCTGCAACATAATGAGGATCTGATTGTTCACACTGTAGTGTGGCATCCTGGCCATGACGGTCATAAGCTTTCTATATTCATCAGAATTAAAGCAATCTGTTACTCCCTTCTCAATCTTGGCCATCATGCCATCCAGCTCCCTCTTGCGAGCCTCAGCTGCAGCCTTTGGATCAAAATCCTTTTTCCAGTCTTTATCTGCCATATTTCACATTCTCCTTTTTCTCTTTTAATGCAGCAAGGACTGATGCCCTTGTGCATACAGTCCTCGCAATCTTCTCATCTCGCTTTGCAACAATTGCTTTTGCATAAGCTGTGTATCTGGATTTTATCGCCATAATTATTTATCCTCCCCCATCTCGGAAACACTTTCTTCATCATCAAATTCTTCTGCTATTTCCTGGTCATAAGTGGCATCCTCATCATCTAAAGAGTCCAGATAATCCTCTCCATCATCGTCATAGTCTCCATCAGGATCCGGACTAGATGGCTTATTAGGCTTATTCTTCTTGGACTTGAGATATAAGAATCCT
>CAVAON010000058.1:1689-10306 GCA_963590215.1 Anaerovoracaceae bacterium
CCACCAATTGCTACTATAAGAACAAGAGCCATAATGGCATTTACATTGGTTGATTTTTCTTCAACAACTTCTGTGTCAGCATCTTCTGTTTCTGTAGTCTCGGGCTCCTCTTCCACTTCAGGGGTTTCTACAATCTCAGTATCTGTTGTCTCATCAGAAGTTGTCAGTCCGGTTGACTCCATATATTCCTCAACCTGTTCATCATCCATAAGTGCAAGAAGGTCTGCTTCATCAACAAGATTTAGAAAGTGAACTGTCTCATTGCCTTCATCATCACGGTCAATGATGATATAGAAATAGTTGCCAGACTTGGTTGTCACAGTAATAAACTGCTTGCCACCAAGCTCTGTACTGCCATAGTCATCCACCAGGTTCATATTTCCTTCTGGAGTAAGCGGACCGTAGTTTTCTTCTACTTCTTCACCTTCGCAGTAAGTCCAGTCATAATTGCAGATTTCACACTCCTCATTAATAGAATCCTCTGCACACTTGGTTTCGCAGGTACACACTGTCTCCCTGCTCTGGGCAAACGCTGTAAGCGGAGACAGCCCAATCATTGCAGCCATTCCGACTGCAAGTCCTCCAACGCATTTACCGGCTACTGCCGTCTTAAATCCTGTCATATTAATCTTCATCTTCTGTATCCTCCAAATCTTCTTCATCAAGGTCATCTGCCATATAGGAAGTGGTGCTTCCATATGAGCTTTGACTGTTTTCAAGTCTAATCTGTCCATTTAAAATGGACTGTAACTGTCCGCTGTTTGCCAGTTGCAGGAACTGAGCCAGCTGTTCAGGAGACATGTTGTAGGAAGCAACATCATTTACAATCTGAGCCGCCTCCTCTTGCTTAAGCTTTTCTTCGAGCTGCTTTACCTTTGCATCAGCGTCATCTCTTTTAGCGATAGCTTTTTGCAGATCAGCTCTTAATCTGTCTAACTTTGCATACATAAATCAAACACTCCTTTTCATTTTTTAGGTTAAAAAAGCGCCCTTAAAGGACGCTTAATCTTCATTATGGAAGTCTGCCATAGCAATATGCATGCGCCCGCCAATAAGGCGTGTCGTAACTTGCATACTGGATAGGATTTCCACAATGAATCATTATTTTGTTTACAGGGTCCACCACGATTCCCACATGACTTGCACCGCTGGTATTGTAGGTTCCCTGGAAAAATATCAGGTCTCCTGCATGGACATCTGAAGCTGCCACTCTCTTGGTTGCATTTTTCCAACCGTTAGCTGTGAGTCTGCCATAGTCCCAACCATTGCCTGAGTGGTTGATGACATAGCTTACAAATCCCGAACAATCGAAACTGGTGCTTGGACTTGAGCCACCCCACACATATGGATATCCTAAATACTTCTCTGCCTCGTGAAGCATATTGGCAAACTTTTCATCTGTCATATACTCGCCAGGAACTGCATAGTCCTGATATTCTTCTGATACACCTGGATTTGCATAAGGATTGCCAGCAAATAGGTCCGCCTTATTGCCCTTTGTCTCAACCAGAATGTAATATCTCTGCATCTGATCTTCCGTAAGTCCCAAGGCATTTACTGCGGCCGATATGCCATTGTTGGTTAAAGTCACATTTAAGATGTAATAGTCATATTCCACTTCCACATTGTACTGATAATATTCCCAATAGCCTGTTGGCACACCGTTTACAACCCCAGTTGAAACCCAGTAAGATCCAGTCCTTGTCTCTGTTCTGGTCCTCTTTTCCACTACTTTCTCAATATCTAGGTCATACTGATAATCGAAAATGGTCTGTAGCATTTCCTGAACTTCCGACTCCGTGTAGTCCTCGTACAAAACGGTGAGAAGCGCAGCCAGCTCATAAGGATTATGACTAATCTCTGTCAGTGAATAATTGTATTCATCGTAGTCTGGATAATCTGACTCAATATCATCAATGGTATCCTGGAGGTCTTCCTCCTTATCCACATAATCCTGCTCTACAGCTAGGATCTGATCATCATCCGCTGTGAATGAAGTTGTCACTACCACATCATTACTCGCGCCTATCAGTGCTGAGCACGAAGTAAACGAGCCTGAAATTACCAGAACCACAATAAGAAGAAGCGCAACTATAAGCAGGATTAAAGGATGGTCTTCCATGAATTCCTTGAACCATTCTGCCATCCTTCCCACCAGATCCTCTGCCTTGTCAGTAAATCGCTTGGATATATTTCCAAAGCTGTTGGCTGCATCCGCTGCCTGCTTTTTATGGGCAGCTTCTGCAAATTCTTTCTGCATGAGTTTTTTTCTGGCCTGCTTTGCCGCCATGGACTTGGAGCCTTCTCCTGCTTCACCGGCAGCTTTGGCTCCTTTTGCGCCCTGAACACTATCAAGATGTTCATTTCTAGAATGCAGCTTTTTCGAATAGTTCTTACCCTTGGCTGCTGTGGTTTCAGCGACTCCAATCCCCAAATCAAGTGCATCAATTCCGGCATTATCGTCTTTTTCCTGATCAGCCATAAACTGGCTGGATGCTATATTCCTAGCATGGAGCTTTTCTCTCGGAGAGGCCCTTGTATACTGTTTATCACTCATCTAACTACTCCTTATCATCACTGTGTATATCTGAAAGCCTTGTGGTCATGATAGAATACAGCTCTGTATCCATCGGGAAGTGATCCACAAATGGCAGGATGACATTTCCATAAAAAATAAGCCCTTCACCAGCTCCTGAGTGAGTGACATAGGATAACTGATGAGGACTTATATTAAGCTGCTTTGCAAGGATGGTTCTGTCGCCCACTGCCTGGTTTAGCATGATAATAAAGTCTGTATTCTCAAAGATTGACTCAACTTCCTTCGATGCAAGGAAGTCCTTTACATTCTGGGTAATTGCGGTTGGTATACCTCCCCATTTTCTGAATCGCTTCCAGATTTCTACTGTATAAGCCGCTGTCTGATCTTCTTTTAAAAGAAGGTGGGCCTCGTCCATGTAGTATCTTGTGGAACGACCCTCATTTCTATTAGAGCTGACCCTCCCCCAGACCTGATCTTGCACTGTAAGCATGCCGATTTTCTTAAGCTGCTTGCCAAGATCCTTGATATCAAAGCAAACCAGACGATTTTGGATATCTACATTGGTTCTATGGTTAAAGACATTCAGCGAACCTGATACATAGATTTCAAGCGCCTTTGCCACATGCTGGGCTTCTTCCTCCTTCTGCTCAAGAAGAGCATCATAAAGGTCTTCTAAGATTGGCATATTCTCTGGCACTGGATTCTCAAAATAATCCTGATAGATCTGACGGATACATCTATCAATAACGGTCTTCTCTATCGGCTGCAGGCCTTCTTTATGACCCACAATAAGCTCACACAAAGACAATATAAAATCTGCTTTAAGGGCTATTGGATTATCATCCTCTGAATAATTCATGTTGATATCCATTGGATTGATATACTGCTCCGATGTTGTTGCAATCTTTATCACCTGGCCTTTCAGCCTCTCTACCAATGGTGAGTACTCGGACTCAGGATCTGAGATGATAATGTCATCATCCGTAGTAAGGAATGCATTGGTTATCTCTCTTTTTGCACTAAAGGATTTACCGGAGCCAGGTGTTCCAAGGATAAGGCCATTAGGGTTCTTCAAGAGCTTTCTGTCTACCATAATCAGATTATTGGAAAGAGCATTAAGTCCGTAATACAAGGCTCCCTGATGATTCTGGAATAGCTCCTGGGTTGTGAATGGTACAAATATTGCTGTTGAGCTTGTGGTCATGCCACGCTGGATCTCAATCTGATTACTTGCAAGGGGAAGCGAGCTCATAAGTCCCTGCTCCTGCTGATAATCAAGTCTTACCAGATTGCAGTTATGCTTCTGGGCAATAGATGCAGCCTGGAAAACATTGTTTTCCAGCTCCTGTTTGGTGCGACCAGTGTTCATCACAAGAAATGTTAAGAGAAACATTCTCTCATTCTGTGACTGAAGCTCTTTAAGAAGTGCCTTGGCATCCCTGCCATAGGTTGCCAGGTCTGATGGAATAATATCCATATCATAACCGGCTCTAACTGCCTTCTTCTGTTCCTCAATCTTGCTTCGATCAAGCTCTGTGATGGTATGCTTTACAGTCTTGATGGCTTCATTCTGATCCACCGACTGAATATGCATTGTCACTATCTGAGTCGATTCCATGCCCAGGAAATCCGCAAGCAGTCTGTCTGAAATATCTGATGCCTCAATGGATAAAAAACTCATACATCCATACATCTCTCCCATCTGAAAAGTCCTACCATTTGGAAATGCAAAGCTTGAAGGTGCGATGAAATCCTTTACTGAAAGACCAGACTTTACCAGATATTTCCAGTCAAAATTAAAAGGAATGCTGGTATTATCCATGTGAAACATTCTGTGCATGAGTGCAAGTCTGTCATGACCATTTAATGTCTGCGCCACCACCCCTAAGGTCTTAAAGTTATTCATGAGATCACTTTCGATATGGATAAGTCTTGGCTTTGCTGCCTTTAAGGAATCTGCATGGATTCCAAATGTCAGGTACTTAGTCTTTGTAAGTCCGTTGTTTCCAGCCTCCATCTGATGATCCAGCACTCCGCAGAATTCATCTCGTACATCATCAAATCCATCCCTTTTATGTGGGATTGCTATACTTTTTTCAAAAGCAACTGAATCCGTGGAAAGATTCATAAAGCTAAGCTCGAAATGAACGGATGAATCAAAGAAGTTAAGAAAAGAACACCATTCCTCAAAGATTTCCGTCTTATCTTCCTGCTGGGCCAGCTGGTAATTGATATCCTGAAACTGGATTGTTTTCGTGTAATAATCCTGCCCCACTCTGCAGATTCCGTCTGAAAACATTCTCTCAAAGGGAATGCTCTGCTGGGCAGTTCTTGGAGTTCCGTCATCCTTTTTAGCATTCTTTATGACCTGTCTGACTTCCCTCTGCTGCGCTTTTGTAAGGCCTTCTGGCATAACAAACTCACGCTTATTTTGCTTTCTGTTCTTTAGAACTTCGAACAATTTTCTCTACCTCCTTTTGGGCCTGCGCCTGACGTTCCAGGGCGGCATAATAGTTATCCGTCTTATATGGGCGGATCTTTGGCCTAACAAATAAGGCCTGTATCATGTGGTCCAATATGACTTCAAGGGGCTGACCATTCTTTTCATACATAGCCAGGAAAAAGAATGGCATCATAATAACCATCATTCCCATAACTGCTGTATTTACTGCCGTTACGCTTTTTAACAGAAAAAAAGACGGTACTCCAATGAGCGCCGCCAGGCCAAAACAGATTAGCTGCCTCTTTGTCAGATTGAACATCACCTTACTCTTAACTTTTGTCAGGTCTCTTGGGACACTGATATAAGATGCTGCCATGTTTACCTCCTAAATTAATGAGCATGAAGTATGCCCTTTGCTACTGCTCCTGTCTTAAATAGTGTAAATGCCAAAAGGATTGTATATCCCATGACTTTCCACATGGACCCAATAATGTCTGAACTGAATGCTATTGACTGAATCATGACTGCATAAATTCCAACACAGACCATGATCAAAAATCCCTGGAATCCAAGTGCAAACAAGCTTCTCACGTAATTTTGTCCCATCATGCTCTGCTCCTTATTTCCAAAGGTTGCAAATGGGATTGGTGCCATACTGACCATCAAATAAATCTCAATCATTCGTCCATTGATGATTACAAATATGATTGCCGTGAGCACATACATTAAAAACTGCAACACAAACGACTGCAGAAATATGGTAAACAAGGGTCCTATTCCCATTGCCTCCAAGGTGCCCTGCATTGTACCAAGCGCACTCGCGTCAATTGCCGTGCTTCCCTGTATGATTCCTCCAGCCTGATTCACCACGTGCTGCGATACATCAAATATCGCCATGGTGAAATCAAAGGTATGTGTAATAAGCTCTACTGCTACAAATGTCTTGAATATCCATTTCCAAATGAACCATGTTTCAAAGCTTGCTAAGTTGTTATAGCTGATAATCAGCTGAATAAGCTCATAGCAAGCAATGAAAGTCAGGACAATGCCAGCGATGGGCATAATCACATTCTCCGAGAGATTTCTGACCATATTGAAAACAGCCGGCATAAAAGCTGCCGGCGTTGTCGCCACATCACTGGCTATCTGACCCACCTGATCATTTACCGAAGTAAATGTATTGCTCAGGTTGTCCATGATTCCTGATACAAGCATTCCTTTCAGCCAATCCTCTAATTGCTGAAGTATGCTTTCCAATTTCTACCTCCTTAGAAAAGTCCTGAAAGAAGTGGTACGAGTGTGGTTCCGATGAGGGCTACTCCACCGCCCGCCATAAGCTGCTTCATTCCCTGTGACTTAGCACCAGGATTATCGTTACCGTATCCTTCCATAAGGTTGATTGCTCCCCAGATTCCAAGACCTGCTCCAAGAGCTACTACAAGTGTCTGTAATGTGCCTACTGCACTCTGAAAAAATGCCATAATTTAAATTCCTCCGTTTTCTTTACTTTCCTGAATCAATGCTTTTAATATTTCTATTGCGCTTGCCAAAAATGCCATTTTTGTTTTCTCCATAAATTTGTTGTTTGGTTAATAAGTTCCTATCCGGCCCCGTCGACTGAACCGGATAAATGCGCGCATTATAAAAAGCCCCGGAGTCCGGAGCCTTTAAGCTAAATAATTATTAAGTTAAATCAACGACCTGATATTTGTCGTCTGCCTTTAGTTTTAGCCTCTTATGCAGATACTTCTCTGCATCAAAGGTATTCTTTTTATCCGCATCCGCTGTAAGTCCATAATTGGGATGCTTCGTCAGATCATATTTATCTGAAAAAAATGGTCTCACGCCTCTGACCTGAACAATGCACTTAGCACCATCCATAACTGCCAGTTCATCAATACTCATAAGATCATGGCCCAGCTTCTGGTAATTCATTCCATAGCTTGGACTGTTACCCCTGGTATCTGAAATATTGTAAGTATCTATGGTTTCTTTACCCAGGGTTGCATTCAAGTCCTTAAGCGTGGTCTGCTCTGATCCACCAAGGAATATCTGCGAATCCATATTTCCAATAATGGTATCTGCATTATCCTTATAGATTGCCTTAAGCTGTGACTTTGCCTGCAGCACCAGACATGCCGATATTTCGCGGGATCTAATAGTCGCCACAAGCTTTTCAAGATTTGGAATCTGTCCGATATTGGCGCACTCATCAACAAGACAGCGCACATGAACCGGCAATCTTCCGCCATACACATCATCTGCTTTTTCACATAATAGATTAAAAAGCTGAGTGTAAACCATGGAAATCAGAAAGTTAAAAGTCGCATCCGTATCCGACATGATAAGAAATAGCGCTGTCTTCCTATCTCCTAAGGTATCAAGCTCCAGCTCATCATAGGCTGTAATCTCTCTAAGCTCTGCAATATCAAAAGGTGCAAGTCTGGCACCGCAGCTCACAAGAATCGATTTAGCTGTCTTGCCGGCAGCAAGGCGATACTTGGCATATTGCCTTACCGCAAAGTGATTTGGCTCCCTGGCTGCCAGTTCTTCAAACATAAGATCCACCGGATTTTTGAATTCTTCATCATCCTCCCTGACTTCCATTGCATTGATAAATTCAAGCAAGGTTGAAAAGTTCTGCTCTTCTTCCGGAGCTTCCTTCCAGATATAACCGATAAGTGCTGTATATAGCAGTTTCTCGGCCTTTTCCCAAAATTCGTCTCCACCTTTTCCTTCGCCCTTAGTGTTAGCAATGAGTGTCGTCACCAGCTTCAGCACATCCTTTTCTGAATGAATATAGGCAAAGGGATTATAATGCATGCTCTTTTTGAAATTGATAGTATTAAAAAATTTCATCTCGTAGCCATTCTTGTAAAGGGCCGAGCCAATCTCCGGCAGTAAAGTGCCTTTGGGATCAGTAACCACATATGAGCTATGCATCTGCAGCATATTAGGCTTGATAAAGAATCTGGTCTTACCTGATCCAGAACCACCTACTACCAGCACATTCTTGTTTCGTGCATACTTTGGTTCCTTGGGACGACTACTCATAGTCAGCCGTTCTGTCTGGGACAAAATCACATTCTGCGAAAAATCGGGATCCTCAAATGGTGCTATATCCTCGTGCTTGCCCCACCTGGCAGAGCCGTATTCCTCGTTGTGACGGAACTTCTTGGCATTTTTGCCTTTGATATAAACCGCCAGACGGAATACGCCTCCACATATAAGACCAATCAATAGATCAAATGGAACCAGACTAGGCATTGGATTAGAAAAAGCCTGGCTGAATGCTCCATCCAGTACCAGACTCTGAACCTTCTCCGATGCATTTGTTCCAAGAGCAAGCCTCCAAGCCTCACCAAGATTGGTGCAGAGCAGACCAACCAAAACATATGGGATGTTAAGGATAATATTTTTCTTTATCTTATCTGTCATCATCTGGACTGCTCCTTCCTTTTTTCTTTGTTTTTTCGGGGAGTCTTTGCCACAATCTCCTTGAAGTGCTTTAGCTTCTCAAGTAGGCTTGGACGATTTTCAGCTTTATCCTTTTTCTTTACCTGCTTTTTGGTATATTCATCTATCACCTTTAAGATAGCATCTGCATCCTTTGCCTTGAAAAAACAGGTATATTT
>CAVAON010000058.1:10316-11962 GCA_963590215.1 Anaerovoracaceae bacterium
GAATTTACGTCCTTATCCTTTACAATGGCAAAATCTACGCCATATTTTTTGGCAATCTTATTAAAATCCCTAAATCCGGCATCGCCAATTTCCATAGAAGAAACGCCCTGCCCCTGGCCAACCAGCTGCTTTACCGTCTGCTTACCCTTAGGTCCTTGTGCCATCTTCTGCTTCAGATAAACCTTGATGTTTGCATACTCTTTAGATAACTCCTGTAGCAGAGCTTTACTCGCAGCAACACTTATTCGAACTGCCAGCTTGCAGGTTTTCTTTTCAATTTCTTCTTGCAAAAGCCATCGCCTCCTTTCCTACAAGGCATTTATAAAACCCCACTAAGCTCATAAACACCCATCTTTGCTCTCTTTCCGGTTCCTGCATCTGCATTCACATCATCATTTCGCTCAGACCCGCAGACAAATACACAGGTACAGCTCTTAAGAAGAATATCCGACATCTCTCTACGCTTCTTATCAGAATCAGCATCATTCTCGTCAAATATCCCACTGAAGGCCAACACTGGACATACAGGAATAAATCCCTTATCTACAATCTCCTTGCAATATTTTCTTGCCTGATCCTCTGCATCAACCCTGTTTTTGCTCCAGGCTGCTGTAACAAATGCCTTTGGTAAAGTTCTGCTCATTTTTCCTCCTAATACTCCAGCTCAAAAGCCGAAAACTCTTCATTTCCGGTAGATAATGTGACAATTCTGCTGGCAAATTCATTTCTGATATGCTCAATATCCTCATCTGTTAATGATGGTGCAAAGTTCATGCCCTTCTGTGCTATCACAAGTGCGCTCCCTACAAAAAATCTTGAGCTATTCACCTTCAAAACCTGCTTTGCGTTGTACATCATAATATAATCACCAAGCGGTTCACTCTGGCTCGCAGGACAAAATCTACTGAACATCTCATCAAATTCATCCTGGTTCAAAACTCTATAATCTCCGTTGGTGGCAATCACCACCGCATGCCTGTCATGGGAGACTATCTCCTTTGGCATAGACTTGATGCCGTCATTCATTGGATCAAGCTTTATTGTTATCTCTAAATTGTTCATCTCATTTCCTCTCATAAAATAGGGCCATGTTAAACAAGTCCATTTGCATGGTCGTTGTTGTACATGGCCTGATAATAGTTGCTGATTGTCAACGGTGCATTGTAAAGAGCCGCCAGCAGATACTGTTTGATATTTCTTACCTGGGTCCCATTTTCCTTTAAGCAGCTGAGCACATAAGAGATGTGTCCATAATCAAGCTTCATAAACTGAGACTTCACTACATTTGCTGGCTTATCATCACCTGCAATACGGATTTCCTTTCTCTTAGAACAGACAGTATCAACTATAAGATTAAATATCTCATTAATCATCTCTCCCTCATAGGGATAATCATGGAACAAAGCCTCCAAACCTAATCTTTCATAGAAATACATCCGGTATGACTCTCTCTCATCTTTATCCACATCCTCTCCTGATGAGATAGGATTAGTATTAATAAAATCAGTATTATTTATCTCAGTATTATTAGATTGTCCTTTTGACTGTTCTAGAGTTGTCATTTTGACCGTTCCAGAATTGTTGCTTTGACAGTTCTTGAATTGTCCTTCTGACGGTACCAAGAAATTCTTCACATAGATAATGGA
>CAVAON010000059.1:0-11925 GCA_963590215.1 Anaerovoracaceae bacterium
GTGTATACTAATAGCTTATCTGTTCCAGTTCTGCGAGAACGTCTTTCATAATTTCAGGATAGTCATCCTTAAATATTCTGAACAAAGTCTGATTCATATAACTTGAATCCTCAGGTGTATCGGCTACAGCAGGTGCATACTTTTTTATAACTTCAACAGCTGCAGGAACTTCCATAGCTTCAAACAATCTGAGATTTGGTCTTACAAATTTCATACCTTTCACCTCCGGATTTATAATTCGATAATAATTTTTGACGGTAATACACTTCTGTCCATAGCATGATCAAATGCCTGCTGACCTTCGCTCAGTTTGAATTTTTTGCCGATGTACTTTGTTACATCAATTCTTTTATCAGCAATCATTTTTGCTACTTCTTCAAATTCAGGTTTTGTATAGCCGTAGCTGCCTGTAACAGCTTTTTCATCTTCAGTAAGGTCATAAAGGTTCAGTGCTTCTCTGTCACCGGGAACCTCTGCAACGATTACAGCAGTACCACCGTTTTTCATGCATACAATGTGTTCATTGGCATTTCTTACACCACCCTTGATATCGATATATGCGTCATATCCAAATTCGCTGCTTGCAAGATCCATGAGTTTAGTGTAAAAGCCAGGCTCGTTACAGTTAACAAAAGCATCAATTACTCCGCTGTCAAGATACGGCTGTGCTCTTTCCAATACTGCATCAGTAACTACAATTTTGCTTACCCCCTGTCCTCTTGCAGTTTCAGCAAGAAGTCCAGTAAGTCCGCCAACGCCGCTTATCAGAAGCTCCTGACCCGCTTTGATCCCTGATTTTTTAAGTGCATGGTATACTACAGTCGTAGGCTCAATAAGAGCGCCTTCTTCAAACGTCATGCTGTCATCAATTTTTATAACGTTGTAAGGCGGCACCAGCTGATATTCCGCTGCAGCTGATGATCCGCCTGTTCCGCGAAATACAGTAGGGCATAAATTTGTCAGACCTGCCTTGCAGAATTCACATTTGTGGCATGGGTGGTTAGGGAATACCGCTACCTTGTCTCCGGCTTTAAGCCCTTCCATTTCACCGGGATCTACAACTGTGCCGCTGTATTCGTGACCCCAGATCTGACCCTCCATACTTCCGTCCGTAAACCCGTGCTTGTCTGTTCCACATATTGCGACAGCATGAATCTGGACCAGAACGTTTTTTCCGTCAGCCTCAGGTGTTTTTACTTCTTCATAAAAGATTTCACCGGGCTTACCCATTCTTGATACATACATATATAAACCTCCATCTCTTGATAACAGATCCGAAAAACCCGGTCTGTTTATAATCATAAATATGTATTGCTAAAGCCCTGAGGCTATAGCGATATTGACAAGGCAATTATAACGAAGTTTTCAGAAAATCAATATATCCCAACGTATATTCTTGGGGTAGCATTAAGTACATTTTTGTATGAATGAGAGGCAAGAAGGCGAGTCGAAAGGATGTGACTGATATGATTTGCAGTGAAAATCGGCAATAATACAGAGACTGCAGTGAAGAATATTAATCAGGCAGTGATAGATAGCGCAAAACATTTCACTTGCCAATGGAAATGTAACCGCAGTAGAAGTATAATATACTGAAGTATAACCGTCGGGATATACCATCTGACGGCATAGCAAAGTAATTAAGCAAACTGATGCATTAAAAGTAACCATAAGTAGGTATATTATCAGTTGAAATTATAAGATAATATACCTGTAAATGATACAGCGAAAAAAGGATATTTTATAATAATAAAAAGGAGAGAAGGTTGCAGGATGAAAAAAAACAGAGAAGATATGATAACATACATACAGAGTGTTAGAAACATGTATCCGAAAGAGTTGCCCAAAGGAAGCAAACTTGTAGAGGAAGGGCTGGAAATAGGTAAAACCTTTGAAGCAGGATACAATAGATTCTGTCTTGAAAAAGGATATGACAATCATATTGAATACAAAAAAGAATGCATGCGTGAAGGCAAGATTGTCTGGCAGATACTTTTGGGACTGGGCACACTGGATGAACAGATTAAAGGCATTAGGGATATTTATGAATACTGTCAGAGACTGGGTTTCGAAATGAATGTGATTCAGACAATTCCATCGCCGATAGTCGCACTTCCCAAAGAATTGAGAGCACAGGCACCAAAGACAACAAGTTATTTGGTTGATGATTTTGAAGATTATAAACGACATCTTGATGCAGCACCTCTTGAAATCTTTTTTTGTGATCATCATCTTTGCACTCCTGACTCAATTAATTCAACTATAAATGCAATCAAAGCGGGTTCAACTCATGTCGGTGAATTCTCACAGTTTATATGGGATCATCCTGGATTCAATGATGACGTGAAAAGATATTCTGACATGGTCAGGTCATTCGGAATTATGGCATCAAAGAGAGACAGGTTCTTCGTTGTTGAAAGTTATCTTGATGACGGATTTCCGGGATTTTGTATGGATCTTGTTTCATATGCGGCATATGCAATGCTTGAAAAGTATATAGCAGTTGATTTGTGCGGGGCAAGATACACATGCAGCTTTGGCGGACTTCTCGCAGAATGCGAATCGAGGATGCCACTTGCCATGGCTTTATCAGAACTGCTTTCTGTAGAAGATCAGCCGGGACTTTCATATATTAATAGCTCCACTACAAAACAGTGGGCTCATGATATTGATGCCAATTACGGATTTTCATCTCAGGAATTTCTTATGGAAATTCTATGCGAGAGAAAGTACAAAATGGGGCTTGGTATTAACCCTGTTTCAATTACAGAAGCTTTGAGAGTGCCTACAACCCAAGAACTGTGCAATATTTTATCAGCAGGCATGAGGCTGCTTGAAAATATAGAAGAATGGGACAAGATAATAGATTGGAGTCTTTATGAGGAAAAAAGAGATGGTATCATAAAGCAGGCCAAAAAAATGTTCAATAATATACTTGAGGGATTTGAAGCTGCGGGAATTGACATAAAAGATCCTCTTGAATGGCTTCTTGTACTAAAAAAATTCAACAGGAGTAGCTTCGAAACTATGTTCCATCCAAGTGTTGATGAATTTGGAGAATTCAGACCATATTATCCTACAGAGCTCGGGCGCGATACAATATGCAAAAGAGATTGCATAATTGAAAGAATGGATGTGGATGGACTTAAAGGCGTTTTAAAAGATAAAAAAATTGTAGTGGCTTCAGCTGATACCCATACATATGGTTTAAACCTTGTTGAGGGTGCATTGAAATGGGCGGGTGCTGATGTTGTAAATGGTGGACTTGACATTGAACCGGTAGAAATTCTTGATATCGCCGATGAGGAAGATTCAAATATTATAGGAATAAGTGCTCATAACGGGCAGGCACTCGGCTTTGCCAGAAATCTGAAAGAACTTGCAAATGCACGTCAAAAGGAATACTTTGTATTTATGGGTGGGGTACTCAACGGAATTTTGCCTGGACATTCAGAGCCTTCTGATGTAAGTGATCTGATTGATGAACTTGGTATACATGCTGACGATGATATTGAAATAACTATAAGAAAAATAGCAGAAATGTAAAACCTGTTAAAACAAAAGAGCATTTGCGGCATGACATATGACAGATGCTCTTTTGTAATATACATGGTTTGCTGAAAAGGCTTTTTTAATCTTTGTGTTTTTTGTATAATTAACATAACAGGAGTAATTGTAATATGGAATATATATTAGGTTTAGATACAGGAGGCACATATACAGACGGAGTGGTGGTTAGACAAAAGGATAATCGTATTGAAGCTAAAGCCAAGGTTTTTACCACGCATGATGATCTTTCCGAAGGAATCCGTAGCTGTATAGCTGAAATGAATTTTGAGGATGTAAAAAATATAAAAGAAGTTCACTTGTCGAGTACAATGGCGGTCAACAAAATACTTGAGGGCGGTGCTGAGGCCATAGGTCTGTTGCAGATAGATAAATGTGTGGATGGAAAGATTCCATGCAAGTACAAATATGTTTTCAAATCACCTCAAAACTGCAGCAAAGGGTTGATACAGATAAATGAATGTGAGGCGGCAGAAATCAGAAAAAAATTTTACGGTAATGTGGATACTGTTGTAGTAGCGGCACCCCCTTCAAGATACAGTATGGATAAAGAAACCTTTATAGCAAAAGACATTGAAGATAAAACCGGTTTGAAATGCATAAGTGCTTCATGTATATGCAATCAGGAAGACTATTACACCAAAATATTAAATACAGTATTTACAGTGTTTTTGAAACCTGTAATAAGCAGATTCATAAGCAGCATAAGAAAAATCATCAGAGAATATGATATCATAGACAATGTTTTTATTGTTAATGCATTGGGAAAACTTATTACATGTGAAGAGGCCGTGTCTAATCCGCTTGAAACAGTTTTTTCAGGACTGGCGGCAAGTGTGAATGGTGGAATAGCTTTGACCAGCGAAAAAGATTTTCTTCTTGTGGATATGGGTGGCACAAGCTCAGAGGTTACACGCATTACAGACGGAAACTTCCGTGAGTTCAACGGCATAGCCAAAATTGGAGGGTATACAATCAAAGAAAGAACCATGAATATTAAAAGCTATGGTGTAGGCGGAGACAGTTATATAAGAGTTACTCAGTGCAAAGATATACAGGTGGGACCATGCAGAGCAATCCCATTATGTGTTGCGGCATATAATTACCCTCATTTATATGATGAAATTCTGACATACCAAAAACCTGCGAATTATGAGCTTGTTACAACACAGGAGATTAACTGCTATATCGGAATAAAAGATGCATCGCTAATAGGGCTTAATTCTATGGAATCACTGACAGCAAGGTATCTGGTGGATAATCCACACAATGTATTTTATATAGCACAGCACTTTGATACAGATGTGGATGCATTGCATATGGACAGACTCGTCAGGCAAAATGCAGTAAGACTTATTTCACTGACTCCTACAGATATACTCCATGCAAAGGGTAGCTTCACGAAATGGGATAATAGAATTTCACAGATTGCCACAACAAGAATGGCAGATGCGGCAGGAATTGAAAAAAAAGAATTTTTAGAGCTTGTAAATGAGAAAATCATTAATGCCCTAGCGAAGGTATGTATGCAGGGGATTGCAGCATTTGAGGATGTTGAATTCGATTTTGATGAATGTAAAGGTGCAGATTTTATTTTGGAAAGCTTCTTTGAAAACAAAAACAGACTTTTAAAAACAGAATTCAGTATTGACAGACCCATAGTTGCAGTTGGTGCTCCTGCGGGAGCATGGATGGACAAGGTGGCAGCCAAAATGAATACAAAAGCAATAATTCCGGAGCATGGGGAAGTAGCAAATGCCTATGGAGCCGCTATTGCATTGCACAACTAGGAACAGGTGAAAACATGGCATATATACTTGGAATTGATACCGGCGGAACTTATACTGATGCGGTTATTATTGAAAACACAACAAAAGAAATAATATGTAAAGCCAAGACTCTGACAACAAAAAACGACTTGAAAACAGGGATAGAAACCGTTATCGACAAACTTGACATTTCAGACAGAAGCCAGATTGAAATGGTATGCATGTCTACAACACTGGCTACAAACGCTGTAGTTGAAAAACGCGGATACAAAACAGCTCTCATAAGTATAGGCAAAACACCTGCCGAAAACGCACCGGCACAGTATATATATACAGTTTCGGGTAGAATCAATATAAAGGGGTGCGAAACAGAGCCGATAGATGAAGCAGAGGTCAGAAAAACAGCAGCAGAGCTTAAAAACAAAGTCGATGCTGTTGCTGTTTCAGGATATGCAAGTGTCAGGAATCCATCCCAGGAGATTAAAGTTAGAGAAATTGTAAAAGAAATGACCGGACTTCCTGTTTTTTGCGCTCATGAACTTTCAGGGAACCTGGGGTTTGAAGAAAGAACAAATACAGCGATACTGAACGCAGGACTGATTGGAATAGTAAGTGAGTTTGTTGCAGCTACTAAAGCAGCGCTATGCAGTAAGGGCATTTTAGGAAGAATGATGATAGTTAAAAGCGATGGCAGTCTTATGGATGAAAACCTTGCATCTGAAAGACCGATAGAAACTGTTTTGTCTGGACCTGCAGCAAGTATAACAGGAGCCGTGGCACTCAGTGATATTGACAGTGCAATACTGCTTGATATGGGAGGCACTACGATAGATACTGCAGATTATGACAACAAATGCATCAAAATAAGCTGTGGCGGTGCAAGAGCGGGTGAGTGGAGAACAAGCGTAAGAGCCGTTGATGTTTCAACATATGGAATTGGCGGGGACAGCTGGATTAGAATAGATGATGGCAGAATAAAAGTAGGCCCGATGAAGGCAGAGCCTGTATCGAGAATCAGTAGCAGATACGGAGAATATCTGGAAGAACTGAAGACAATAGATGAAATGGCCATATCATATGAAAAAAAGATGAAATACACCAGAGGCTATATTCGTACAGATAAAGGAAATGAGATGGATAGTGTCCCTCATACATATATGTATTTTGAAAAAAATAATCTGCCAATGCCCGATGACATGCGTATAGTTGACATCACACCGACAGATTTATTGTGCATAAAAGGCGTTTATACAGATGGACTTGATGCACAATCAGCCAGGATAAGATTAAAGATACTGGCAGGCTATATAGGTATGGAATTTGATAATCTTGTATATATGATGGCAGAAGAAGTTGAAAAAACTATTTTCATGGCCTGTTTACAAAGCTTTTCCGATTTTTCAGGAAAAAACGTAAATCTAAAAGAGGAACAGGCAGCATCTTATCTGGCAGGCAAGATGTTTTCAGAGAAAACAGGCAGTTTCCTGAAGGTTGAAGGACAATTAAAAAAGCCCATAGTAGCAGTAGGTGCACCTGTCAGGGCATGGTTGCCAGGTGTTGCGAAGCGGCTGAATACGGAGATTATTATTCCTGAAAACAGTGAAGTTGCCAATGCGGTGGGAGCAGCACTTGGTCATATAAATGAAAGATCACAGGCACTTGTGAGAAAAGAAAAAAGCAAAGAGGAATATTATCTGTTTTTACCTCATGCCAAAAAGCATTTTGGTACCAGGGAAGATGCAATAGAAGAAGGATTAAGAGCAATTAAAGAGGATGTGTACTTAAAAGCTGTTAAGGCGGGATGTACAGTTCCCGAAATCAAAATAGATTATGAGGATATATATCTGGAATCATATGGTAACAGCGAAAAGGTTTATGTGGAGACAAGAATTTTCGCAGAAGCGACAGGAAGTCCGGATCTATAAAAAACAGGGCTGTCAGCACGTGGGCAACAGCCCTGTTTTCTCATATGAGCTTCAGTTTTTCAAAAATCTGTTTCTGGGTTTTTATTTCCATTTTGCTGTATATGGAGGCAAGGTATTTTTTTACAGAAGGAATGCTTATATATAAATCTGAGGCGATTTCTTCGTTTTTCTTGCCTTTCAGAACTTCTTTTATAATATCGAATTCACGAGGCGTAAGGTAGTATTTTTCCTTTGCCTTGATAAGTGTCTGCTGGAAGAAATATGACAGGTCGTAAGCTACTCCGCTGTATTTGATATTGCTGTTATGGTTTGCATCTGTGCGCGATGTTGCCAGCTTGCTTACCTCAAGGAAAATAGGAGTGTCATCAAATTTATATTCTTCACACAGCTTGTCCTTGCCACTTCTGTCAGCGGTAAGATTGCAGCACAGACTGATAATCTTACGGGATATAATTCCCGAGTTTTCGGTTTCAATGGCCTTGAATTTATTGTTGGAACGTACAATATGGAGATTTTCATCAATGAGGCATATGCCGGCACAGTTGTAGTTTTCCATCATAAAAGGAATCTCATCAGATTGCTCACATTCCATATAGTTTTTGAAAACATTTGACAGATGAGGCTGCAGCATCTTTGTCAGCAGAAGCTCGTTGTCGTTAAAATCAGATCTGCTTCCGTTTCTGTAAAAAGTAAATAAGCCGAGTAGCCCTTTGGAACTGTTCAGATTAATATTTCCGTCTATAGAGTAAATGCAGTCGTTTGGAAGAAGATAATCTTGCCAGTACTCTGTCTGTGAGCGTTTTTTCATGTTGAAAAAATCTGTTGATTTGAATACCAAAGGATTGGATCGATCCAATATGGGGAATGTATCATCCAGGTAGCAATAATATTCATTGTATTTCTTGATTGAGTCAGATTTATCTTCCCAGTTCAAAGAGATGGATGAGTGTTTCTTGTATCGTCCGTCTGTAGTTTTTGTATAAAAAACAATAGAACACCGGTCATAATATACCACATCTGTAAAAAGATAAAGGAAGTTTCTTACCCGCGTATGTAGAGGTATATCTTCATTATACAATTCGACAAGAAGCTTGTTAAAGGTTTCGTACATAGTAAAAAGCTGTGTATTAGATTCAATCATTTTCGTTACCTCCCAATTAATTGTACAATACAAAAGAATACTTTTCAAGAAAGAAAATGCGTAAAAATATCTGGTTATAAAGCTGTACCCACCTGAAATAGTATACTTTTATTATCTCTTTGTATGCTAAAGGATGTATGAACCCTTTGAAATATTTCATATAATTAGGCAAGAAATTACGATATGCGTAAATTAATTGTTTTAGGAGGATTACATATGGCAGAAATTAAAGGATTTAATGTCGTTGCAAAAATGCTTAAAGATGCAGGCGTTGAATGTGTATTTACAATTACAGGTGGTCATATTACATTTTTATGGCCAGAACTTGAAAAACTCGGAATTAAGGTGCATGCTGTAAGCCATGAAAGTATGGCATCATATGCAGCAATGGGATATGCACAGGCTTCAGGTAAAATGGGTGTTGTAATTGCTACAGCAGGCCCTGGGGTTACACATGCTATTACAGGCATCGTGGATTCAAACATATATGATGCCCCGGTACTGTTTATAGGTGGAGCAGCTCCCGCATCTCAGAACCTGGCAGAACAGCTTCAGGAATATGATACACTCGCAGTTGTTAAGCCTTGTACCAAATATGCTAGAAGATGTGAAAATGCCGATCAGATTGCAAATTATCTTTCAGTTTGCATCAGACATTGCCAGGGATTCAATCCAGGCCCCGTATATCTTGAAATACCTTCAGATGTATTACAGGTTCAGGATGTAGATGAGAGCAGCCTTGTATATCCTGTAAACTATGTTGCAAACAGAAGAACAGGAGCATCCCCTGAAGTTGTAGAAGAAATCGCTGATATGCTGATTTCAGCCAAGAAGCCTGCAATGCTCATAGGAGAAGGCGTACAGTATGGTGCAAGAGATATGACAGCTTTCAGAGAACTTGCTGAATATCTTAAAATACCTACAAGCACACTTCTTACAAACAAGGGTAAATTCTTTTCAGAAAAAGACCCTATGTTTAGAATAGGATTTGAAGCAGGGCTCAAAGCTGATGTTATTTTAGGATTTAACTATGCTGCCGATGCTGAATTCGGTCAGTGGTATATCAATCCGGATGCTAAACTGATAAGCATATCAACAGATCATGATGATATCGGCCTGAATATGCCTTGTGAAGTGGGAGTTGTAGGTCACAGTGATGTAATCGCCCGTCAGATTCTTGATTGCGTTAAAGAAAAGACAGCTGAAAGAGAAGACAGAAGCTGGGCAGATTCAATCTGGGAAGAAACAAAAAAGGATTTCCAGAGCCTGTATGAAAATGCATTCACAAGTGATAGAACTCCTATTCATCCGGCAAGACTTACTTATGAATATATAAAGTTCCTGAACAGCGATGAAGGTAAAGAATATATTCTTAATCCATGTGGCGGAGATATTCTGGAATGGACAAGAGTATATCACCGTATGCTTATGGATGATGCCGGTTCATTCCCAAGCAGATTCTTCCATGGAACAAAATTTGGCTGCATTGGTTCACAGCTTGGAGAGCTTACAGGCGTATGGGCAGCAACAGGAAGACCTATACTTCACGTTGATGGTGACGGTTCATTCTGTGAAAACATGTCAGAGATCATCACATATGCTAAGCTTGGAATACCAGTTATAATCCTGCTGAGCAACAACAGCAAATACGAAATGATTGCTTCCAGAGTAAGAGCTAAATACGGTGATGAAGACATGGTTAATATTGCAAATGCAATTGTTCCTGCAGGCGGTGGCAAATTCAAATATAGTGCCCTTGCAGAAATCGTTGGCGGACATGGAGAAGAAATCGATAAGATTGAAGATATAGTTCCCGCACTTAAGAGAGCAGCTGCAAGAGGCGGCATATCAGTTATAAGTGTGCATACTGAAGCAAATATGGAAGTAATTTCACCAATTACAGCTTCATTTTATACCGCTATAGAATAATAACAAGTCATTTCCTACCTCTAAAAATATATGATAACAAAAAACTAAGGGTAAGCCTGGTATCGGATGTGTTTGATGCCAGGCTTACTTATATAAATCTGTGCTTCGGGATCCATAGCTGAGCCTGCTTTGTTATGTTGGAAACATATACTTTTGATACAGCCGAAAGTACATATTTTTATAATACCTGATATGCCTCAAAATATGCCTGATATTTCTTGCGATTCTTTTATTCTAAAGTAATTGATTATGTATACATAAGTATGTATTCAGGATACAAAGAATAGCGTATAATCAGCATATAGAATAACAAAGTTACTGGTAGATAAACCCGTTGCCAAAAACCAACCCGTTTGACATTTTGATTTAAATAAGCAAGTCTGGCTGACATTGCAAAAAAACAGGCAGCGGGATTAACTATATATGAATGATGTGATTAATATTGAAAAAGGCAGTATCTTACCTTCTTCTTCACAAAGCGACAATTTGTTAAAACAGTATGCCTTTTTCTCATCACATTGTTATATTAAATCCAAAAGGGAAGATTTATGGAGCTGAATAAAATTATCAACAAATCATATAACCTGTGTATATCCGGGCAGATGCCTGATATTGAAATGATGACAAAAATGTTTGAAGCAGATCCAAAAGCCAGGGAAACATTATATCTGAGAGAATGTGCCTACAGAGCCGCACTGCTGACCACAGGAGGCAGTGCATTCTTATGGAAAAAGCTACAGCTTGAGTGTGCTTATCTGATAAAGTTTGAATGCAGGGCATACACGGAACATGAACTGGTATCGACACTGCTTAATGTATTGCAGGGACACAAAAATATCCCATATATTGTTCTTGACTTTGCAGACTGCAGGGGTGAGAAGTTTTTTTCAAGTGAAAGGATTGCACAGATTACAGCAGTTTCAAGACTTGTATCAGGGAAACAGACCAGAAACATCTGTGTGGCTCCAGGAACAAACAAAGCCTTCATTTCAGGCGCAAATGCTGCAGTGATAAACGATTCATACAGGTATAGTGACTTGAACGATGAGAATATTGAAACAATGATGTTCAAAGCCGGGTACAAGGTAAAAAAAGAAAAAGAAATTCTATAATGATGTATATTTTTTATCTTTATAATAGCTGAACAAGAGCTCTCTGCTGCAAATGGCGGAGGGCTTTTGTGTAATGGAAATTGGGTCAATCTTTTAAAGCGGCAGCACTCAGAAATAAATTTATTGCAGAAATGTGATTCAAAAGTGTAATTCATGGAGCTTTACTTTTACTCATAAAGAAGATATAATATTCGCAACAAAGAGAAAACATATTTTGGAGAATTGCAATGCTTCAGGAAAAAAGACTTTTAAAATTAATAGAATATCTCAAAGCAAACGGTAGCGGCAGTTTTAAAGAATTGTCAGAGCTGCTTGGAATTTCAGAGGTAACAGTACGAAAGGATCTGGCAGAGCTTGAGCAACGAAAAGCGGTCAAGCTTGTAAGAGGAGGAGCTGTATGGGAAAAAAGCGATTTGACAAGGGCTTTTTCTGAGACCAGAGACATTATAAACAGAGAGGAAAAACAGGAGCTTGTAAAATGT
>CAVAON010000060.1:0-11762 GCA_963590215.1 Anaerovoracaceae bacterium
ATACATCAGGAGGTGCAAGTATGTACCGAATTGCAATTGAAAAATTATTGAAGTGGAAAGAAAGCAGGCGTCGCAAGCCATTGATCATCGAGGGCGCACGGCAGGTCGGAAAGACATGGCTCATGAAGGAATTCGGAAAGCTCTGTTATGCCGATACCGTATATATTAACTTCGATTCAAATTCCAGAATGGCTGAACTGTTTGCATCCGATCTGGATACTGACCGCTTGATTATGGGGCTGGAATTATATTCCGGGCGGAAAATCAATCCCGATAATACACTCATTATTTTTGATGAGGTGCAGGAGGTGCCGAGAGCTCTCAGCTCACTCAAATACTTCTACGAAAACGCACCCGAATATCACATTGTATGCGCAGGTTCTCTGCTCGGCATTGCTCTGCATGAGGGCACTTCTTTCCCGGTGGGAAAAGTGGATTTTCTGAAGCTGTACCCGCTGTCTTTCAGCGAATTTTTAATGGCCGTCGGAAAGGAGCGTTTCGCAGAGCTGCTCGGTAATCAGGATTATCAAATGATCACGAGCTTTAAGCAAACCTATATTGATGCGCTCAAGCAGTATTGTTTTGTTGGAGGTATGCCGGAAGCCGTACAGAGCTTTGCGGAAAATAAGGACTTTAATGAAGTTCGTGAGATACAGAAGCGAATCCTTGCTGCTTATGAGCAGGACTTTTCCAAACATGCACCGAATGAGGTAGTTCCTAAAATTCGAATGCTTTGGAACAGCATTCCCTCTCAGCTGGCAAGAGAAAATAAGAAGTTTATCTACGGTCTTGTTCGGGAAGGCGCACGGGCGAAAGATTATGAAACAGCTATTCTATGGCTTTCCGATTGCGGACTTGTTCATAAAATCAGCCGTGTAAATACCGGTGGAATTCCATTGAAAGCATACGAAGACTTGAAGGCATTCAAGCTCTTTATTGTTGATGTGGGTCTGCTCGGGTGTATGGCAGGTCTTCGCCAGAGTACTCTGCTGGATGGAAATGACCTCTTTGTCGAATTTAAGGGCGCCCTTACGGAACAGTATGTTTGCCAGCAACTGGAAACCATTAAGGATTTGGGGATTTACTACTACACCAACGATAGAGGTTCCTGTGAAGTTGATTTCATTGTGGATACGGGCGAACAAATTATTCCCGTAGAGGTAAAGGCCGAAACTAACCTCCGTGCAAAAAGTCTGAAAGTCTACCGAGAGAAATTTTCACCCCCAATAGCTGTTCGTACCTCGATGTCGGATTTCAAAAAGGAAGAGCAACTTGTGAATTTGCCATTATATGCAATTGAGCAGATTGCTGAGCTGTAAAACAAGCCACCCGCCCCGTTTGAAATGAGGCAGGTGACTTTGATTGTCCGACATTATCCAGTGAAACCTGCCTATGCACTTGCTTTGATCGGTGTTGCCGGAGTTGATAAAGTGACGGTAGATGAGCCTGTTGTATATTTGCTTACATGAATAAGACTATTCAATAAAAGAATGTTTTTTTAAAATAGGTTAGAGCATTGTTTTGTGTTATTATATATGAGTGACGATAATAGATGAAGTGATGGAGAAACAGAAATATTATGAAAAGCAGATTCGTTTTAATTTTGCTTGCATTTATAGCTACTGTGACCTTCGCAGGCTGTGGCGCTAACAATAATCAGGGAATATCAAAAACAGGATTTTTCCTTGATACTGTTTGCACAGTTACTGTTTATGGCATAGATGAAACAAATGATTACTTTAATTATACAGGCAAAGATGAGCGTGAAAAACAGATATTACAGCTCATAACAGATACATTCAAGCTGTGTACAGAATATGAGAATACCCTGAGCAAAACCGTAGAATCAAGCGATATTGCGAGGATCAATAATTCTGGTGGTAAACCTGTAGAGGTTGGCGGGGATGTGATAGAAGTACTGGAAAAAGGTATTGAATATGGAGATTTATCTGAAGGTGCCTTTGACATTACTATAGGTAAAGTGACTGAGTTGTGGGATTTTCGTTCTGAAGAAGATAGAGACAATGCTGATGCAGGCAGAATCCCGTCTGAAAATGAACTGAGCCGTGCAATAGAGCATGTGAATTACAGGAATATAGCTATTGACGGAAATAAGGTTAGGTTAAAAGATCCGGATATGGAAATTGATCTTGGGGGCATAGCCAAAGGATATATTGCAGACAGACTTACCGCTTACCTTGAAAAAAACGGCGTTACAAGTGCAATAATAGACCTTGGAGGCAATATAGTTGCAATAGGGGGCAAGGCTGCAGATATTACCGGAGATAAACAAAGTGACTTCTCCATAGGCATCAAAGACCCAGAATCTGAATCTGGAGATCTTCTTGGAGTATTGAAATGTACAGACAAAACTGTCGTAACATCAGGAACATACGAGAGATATTTCAAATCAGGAGGCAAGATATACCATCATATTCTTGATACTGATACCGGTTATCCTGTGGATACAGACATCTTATCGGTAACAATAATTGCAGATAAAGGCTGCTCAGTTGATGGTGATGGCCTCAGCACGTCATGCCTTGCATTAGGCAGAGAAAAAGCCATGAACCTTATACGGGGAATTGACAGTGTTGAAGCTGTAATAGTGGATACTGAGGGTAATATTTATATGACTGACGATGGTATACCTTTTGAGAAAAAATAAAAGAAGCACTCATGTAGAGCACTTCCTTTGTTTGTTGGCGGAGTGGGTGGGATTCGAACCCACGGTACCGTTGCCGGTACACCTGATTTCGAGTCAGGGCCGTTATAACCACTTCGATACCACTCCATGCGTACCTAAAAAGTATAACATAGCTGGGTTAAAAAGTATAGCTTAAATTAACAATTATATTCGATTCTTTGAGAGGAAATTTCATGAATAATGTATGCTTTTACAAATCTCCATCCGGGTTTGTCCTTAAAATATCAGATGATGGCAACAGCATCAAAGAAATATCTTTTGTAATGAATCCATGCGGCTGCTGTCTCAATGCAGCAGAAAGCAGGCTTGGCCATTTGGCCAAGGAACAGCTTGACGAATATTTTACTGGAACAAGGAAGCAATTTGAACTTCCTCTTGATCCGGAGGGAACCGAATTCCAAAAGAGAGTATGGAAAGCATTGTATGATATCCCTTATGGCAGCTTGAGAAGCTACAAGGACATTGCACAGGCTGCAGGCTCGCCTAAAGGCTTTCGTGCAGTAGGGGGAGCCAACAACAAAAATCCTATAGTTATTGTTATTCCGTGCCATAGAGTGATTGCAGCAGACAATACTATAGGCGGTTATGGAGACGGAGTTGAAATCAAACGAAAGCTTTTGGAGCTGGAAGGAAGCCTTCAAATGGTGAGATGAATAATTATGCAGCAACAGGCTATTTTGTATGTTGAAACAGCTTGCAATTCAGTCTTTTGTTGTAACTGTGAATATTTGTTATGAATAAATTGAGAATCTGAAAATCTGTGGATAACTCATACTTGACAAAAGAAATAACTATGATAGAACAAGTGATTGCAAGCGTTATAGCACTATTAATTATACACAGACGACACTGGATAAAATCGTATACAATTTTTAAAAAACTGTGGGAAAGCTCAGCAACTGTTGAAAAAGAGAGGTTTTTTGATTGTGGAAAACATAAGTATTTATTTAACAAAGTCTGTTTATATTATGCATAAAATTGATATGTACAATATATTTATTTGTTGTTCAAAACAGAAAATTTGCTCATACAATATATAGTGATAAGGTGAAGGAGGAGATTAATTTGATAGGCGTAATAGTAAATACAGTAGCGGTATTGATAGGAGCGGGATTCGGGCTGCTTCTAAAAAAAGGCATCCCTGAAAAATGGACAGATCTCATAATGAAGGGAATAGGTTTGTGTACTATTTACATAGGGATGAGTAGTGCTTTTGAAGGTTCACAGACTCTGGTACTGATTGTTTCGATAGTTTTAGGAGCAATCATTGGCGCTGCACTTGACCTTGATCGTAGATTAAACAGCTTTGCAGACAGGCTTGAGAAAAAATTCTCGAAAGAGGATGGAAAAGTATCAATTGCAGAAGGGTTTGTTGCTTCGAGCCTGTTGTTTTGCGTAGGAGCACTTACGGTAGTAGGTTCACTTCAGGCAGGACTTACAGGGAATAATGAAATGCTTTTTACAAAATCAACGCTTGATTTTGTGTCGGCAATTGTATTCGCTGCAAGCTTTGGAATTGGTGTGCTGTTTTCTGCAGGCTTTGTTTTCGTTTTTCAGGGTCTTATAGTCGTATGTGCAGGATTTCTTTCACCGCTGCTTTCTGATGCAATAATAGCCGAAATGACGAGTGCCGGAGGACTTCTCATATTTGCACTTGGACTTAACCTTCTGGGAATAACAAAGCTCAAGGTTATGAATTATATTCCGGCTATATTTATGCCGATACTGCTGCTGCCGATTTACGAATGGATAAGCTCAATGCTGTGATTATCAGACATCGTCTTTTTTCGATGAATGACTGTCGTGCTCTTCCCTGTAAGCTTCATATGCATCCTTGTTAAAAGGCTTGTATATATCCTCGGCAAATTTCATAAATACGGTGAGCGAAAGAAATACAAGGAGAGTTGTTATTATTGCTGCAGAATAAAACCCTATGCCAAGGGCAAGTCCGATGCAGGCACAAACCCAAAGTCCTGCTGCAGTTGTAAGCCCTTCGACCTTGCGACCGCCTCCACGCATCAGTATTGTACCTGCGCCGAGAAACCCCACACCGGTGACAACCTGCGCACCAAGCCTTGCAGGGTCAGTTGCAAGACCTAAAATATCTACCATATACTGATTTGTCAGCATAACAAGAGTTGCGCCAAGGCATACAAGAATATGAGTTCTGAAGCCTGCAGGTCGTTTATTCATTGCTCTGTTCAGCCCTATAACACCTCCGCATATGAGAGCAAGAAGCAATCTTACTGATATCGAAAGTAAATTGATTTCGTGCAGATTTGTATTAAGTACAAAAGTATATATGTCTGTCATTTGTATTCACCCCTTGAGGTTATTATACACAAATAAATGTATAATGGTCAAAAAATTATTAACATTTATATATTATTTTCCTTCAAAATATTGTATTATGATTGTATGGAATTTTAGAAACAGATAATAATCGAAGGAAAGGGTTTTGTTATGAAGCTGAGAAGCAAAAGCACTTATTTCAAGATAGGCCTTACTATATTTCTATCAGGCTGTGCACTTATAATATTCTTTTTTACAGCAGAGACTATGGGCGCTCTTACTAAATACATAGGAATTGTGGTAGATGTGCTCAAGCCCTTTATAATCGGGTTTGTTCTGGCATATCTGATGTGCCCTGTATACAATGCATGCGTAAGAAGACTGAGACATATACTCTCCAAGCATCTTGCAGATCAGAAACGGATTATGAAAATATCCAAGGGCGTTTCTCTTGTAGTGAGCTTTCTGCTATTGATTGCAATTATAGCCTGGCTGCTTTATCTTGTAATTCCGCAGATGGTAGACAGTATTGCAGGACTTGTTCTGGTACTTCCGGACTATTTTGACAGTGTAGTAAACTGGATGCAGGCCAAGGCACAGATATATCCTCAGATATGGTATCCTATTGAAAATGTTGTAAACAGCAGTAACGAAAAAATAATGGAATGGCTGACAGACAAAGTGCTTCCTGCATCAAAGGATATGGTAGACAGCATTTCAGCAGGCCTTGCAAGTGTTGTGTCGGTATTCCTGGATATGCTTATAGGGCTTGTTTCAATGATATATATGCTTGGAAGCAAGGATGTTTTTACGGCACAAAGCCGTAAACTGTGTTATGCGGCAATGAAAAAAGAACGTGCTGACAGAGTAGTAAAGGGCGCTCATAACGTTAATGAAACCTTTGGCAAATTCGTAAGTGGCAACCTTCTTGATTCTCTGATAATCGGATTGCTATGCTTTATATTCATGGCAATAATGGGCTGGCCTTATGCAGTGCTTGTAAGCGTCATAGTGGGAGTAACCAACTTCATTCCGTTTTTCGGACCGTTTATCGGAGGTATTCCATCAGGATTGCTGCTTTGTACAGACGATATAAGTACAGGAATATATTTCGGAATATTTATAGTTGTTCTGCAGCAGCTTGACGGTAATGTAATCAAGCCGAAAATCCTGGGTGAAACCATAGGACTTCCAAGCTTCTGGGTAATGTTTTCAATTGTAGTCGGTGGTGGACTGTTTGGATTTATGGGAATGATTCTGGCAGTACCTGTATTTGCTCTTTTATGGTCTTATGTAGGATACAGAATGAATATGAAGCTTGACAGATGTAATTTGGCTACAGAAATTGACGACTATATTGACCATGATATATACAATCTGCGTGAAGTCAAATTTTTCAGCAGATTCAGGGGAAAAAACAGAAAGGCAAAAGAAAAAACAGATGACAACAGCGGAAATGATTGATATCTTAAACAAAATAATTCCGACAGACAGGATATTAAAAAATGCAGACATGAGCCGTTTTACATCATTTAAAGCCGGTGGCAGAGCAGATTTGCTTGTAAAGCCAGCCACGATTGATGAACTCATATATATTACAGAGGCTCTTGACTCAGGAAATGTGCCATATATAGTAATGGGCAACGGCTCTAACATACTGGTCAAAGACGGAGGATACAGAGGCGTTATCATCAGAATTGATGAGGGGTTTGCAGATATAAAGGTGGAGGATGCTTCAATTATTGCAGGCGCCGGTGCATTGATGTCGCAGGTGGCAAAAAAAGCACTTGAGGCAGAACTCACAGGCTTTGAATTTGCTTCAGGCATACCAGGCAGCATAGGTGGTGGTGTGTTTATGAATGCAGGAGCTTATGGCGGAGAAATAGCACATGTTATAGAATATGCCAGGGTGCTTGATAAAGTCTCCGGAAGCATCAGAACTGTTCCGGCAGCAGAGCTTGAACTTTCCTACAGACACAGTGCACTGCAGCAAAGCGGCGATATTGTAATTGAAGCAAAGCTGAATCTTAAACATGGAAAGTATGAGGATATTGAGGATGAGATGAAATCTCTTACTGCAAAGCGAAATGAAAAGCAGCCTGTGCAGTATCCGAGTGCAGGAAGCTTTTTCAAAAGGCCGGAAGGATATTTCGCAGGCAAATTGATACAGGATGCCGGGCTTAAAGGCCTGTCTGTGGGTGGTGCCAGAATATCTCCAAAACATGCCGGCTTCATAATCAATACGGGAGGGGCGACTGCCTCCGACATATTGAGTCTTATGAGACTTGTACAAAATACAGTATATGACAGGTTCGGTGTTATGATGGAACCGGAAGTAAGAATTATAGGGGAAGATGCCTGATGAAATATAAAATGACATTTGATTATCATACCCATACAGTTTTTTCACATGGCAAGGGCACTATAGCCGAGAATGTGGAGGCGGCACGAAGCAGAGGGTTACATGGCATTGCTATCACTGACCATGGGCCGGGGCATCTCACATATGGAATCAAAAGAGGGGATGTTGCTGAAATGAGGAGGCAAATAGAATCTCTTAAACAGCAATATCCTGACATGGATATATTTCTGGGCGTTGAAGCAAACATAGTAAGCAGGAAAAATCATCTTGACATATCGCCTGCTGAATTTGATGAATATGATTTTGTGATTGCAGGATATCACTATGGCGTAACTCATGGATATTGTGCATACAACTGGGCGTACAGACACAGCGGCTTCAAAAAAAAGAATCTTATAATAAAAAATACAGAGATGACAGTCAAAGCTTTGTACGAAAACAACATTAAGATTCTTACTCATCCTGGTGACAAGGGGCCTTTTGACATGGATGAGCTTGCAAAGGCGTGCGCCAAAACTGATACTCTTATGGAAATCAGCACACATCACAAAAATCTTACAATTGAAGAAATACGCATCGCTTCAAAATATGATGTCAGATTCATAATTTCAAGTGATGCCCACCAGCCATACAGAGTCGGTGATTTTGAAGGCGGGCTGGCAAGAGCACGTGCTGCAGGAATTGAGCTTGCCAGAATAGTAAACATTGAAAAGGTACAGGAGGATATTTGATGGAACTTATGATTGTCACAGGACTTTCCGGCGCAGGCAAGTCCAATGCACTTAACTGCCTTGAAGATCTGGGTTATTATTGCATAGATAATATGCCTCCTGCTCTTATTGGGAATTTTATAGATCTTGCCAGAGCTAACAAACTAAACATTGAAAAAGCCGCAATATGCATAGATTCAAGAAGCGGGGAAGGATACAAGGGATTTGATCAGCAGCTCAACAGACATTACGATACAGACTACAAAATAATGTTCCTTGAGGCATCCGACGAAACTCTCATCAGACGCTTTAATGAAACCCGAAGGAATCATCCTCTCAATGCTGCAAGTGTTGAAGACGGCATCCGCAAAGAGAGAGCTTTCCTTGCAAAGGCAAGGGGTATATCAAACTATATTATAGACACATCAAACATGAAAACAGCCAAGCTCAAAGAAGTTATAAAAGATATAGTTATGACAGGGGAAGAAAAGCAGACTTTTATAATCAACATCCAGTCTTTTGGCTATAAGCACGGCATGCCTCTTGATGCGGATATGGTATTTGATATGAGATTTATTCCTAATCCATATTACGTTGCTTCATTAAAAGAACTGACTGGAAACAGCATCAAGGTTAAAAACTACGTGCTAAGACAGCAGGTTACTGTAAAATTCATGGAAAAAATAGTACCTATGCTTGAAGAAATGATACCTGCATATATGCAGGAGGGCAAATACCATCTCAACATAGCATGCGGGTGTACAGGCGGGCATCACCGCTCTGTTGCATCAGCAAATGAGCTTGCCCGCATATTCAGAGAAAAGGGCTACAGAATAACTCTCGCACATCGCGACTTATAACTTATAACGAAAGGAAACACTTAAAATGATAACAGAAAACATACTTGACCTTATAGGAAATACACCGATAGTAAGTCTTGAACCGTCGACAGGCATGAATATATTTGCAAAGGCTGAATTTTTAAACCCCGGCGGAAGCATCAAAGACCGTGTTGCCAAAAACATGATTGAGCAGGCCGAAAAAAGAGGCGTGCTCAAAAAAGGCATGACAATAGTTGAGCCCACATCAGGGAACACAGGAATAGGACTTGCACTTTGCGGCGTCAGAATGGGATACAATGTCATTATTGTTATGCCTGAAAACATGAGCGAGGAGCGAAAGAAAATAATCAGGGCTCTTGGCGCAGAACTTGTGCTTACACCGGCAAAGGAAAGCCTTGACGGTGCAGTGAATGAAGCGACGAGAATAGCTTCACAGTCGGATGAGTATTTCGTGCCGCAACAGTTTGAGAACCCGGACAATCCGAGAATTCATTACCTTACAACAGGACCTGAAATATATGAACAGCTTGACGGCAAAGTTGATATCTTTGTCTCAGGACTTGGCAGTGGCGGCACATTGCAGGGAATCACAGAGTTCCTCAAAGAAAAAAACCCCAACCTTATTTCAGTTGCTGTAGAGCCAAAGAATGTGTCTGCACTTCTTGGCGACGAACCGGGACTTCATCAGATACAGGGTATAGGTGACGGCTTCATACCATCGGTACTTGATACATCGCTGATAGACGAAATAGTAACCGTTACCGACGATGATGCAATTGGAACTACCAGAATGCTTGCAAGAGAGCAGGGCCTTATGTGCGGCACATCGTCAGGAGCAAATATATGGGCATGCATGAAAATGGCCAGGAAATATGGTAAAAGCAAAGTGATTGCAACAGTGCTTCCGGACAGAATGGAGAGATATTTCAGCACGGGGTTACTGTAGCAGTTTCGCTGACTTATCGTGAACATATATGTCAATCCTTTGAAAGGAGACGAGGTTATGGGCATTTATATTAATCCGGGAAATATCGGATTTGCTGAAATTAATGATCAGAATTATGTAGATAAAACTATGCTGATTGAAAAGGTCAATCAGGTTGTTGAAAAAACAAATAAGCTTATATGTGTCAGCAGACCGCGACGGTTTGGGAAATCATATGCGGCAAAAATGCTGACAGCATACTATGATTGCTCATGCGATTCTCGTCAACTGTTTGACGATAAAGCAATAGCCTCAACAAGACAATACAGAGAATATCTGAACAAGTATAACGTGATTTATCTGGAAATCACCAGCTTTGTATCGCAGGCACGAAGGGAAGGGCTTTTGCCTGAACAGATTCCCGGTATGATAGTCAAGGCGTTATCAGAAGAACTGGATGCACTTGGTATGACTTCGTCATCTGACAAAGAATTAAAAGAGAAACTGATAGAAGCTTCGCAGCAGCCCGGCGGGAAAAAATTTGTTTTTGTTATCGACGAATGGGATGCTGTAATCAGAGAAGCCAAAGATAATCAGGCAGCACAGCAGGCATATCTTGAGTTGCTTAGAGAATGGTTCAAAAATGGGACGTTTACCCCTAAGGTTGTGGCAGCAGCATATATGACAGGAATTCTTCCCATAAAAAAAGACGGAACACAATCTGCTGTTTCAGACTTTGACGAGTATACCATGGTCAGACCATTTGACTATGCTGAATTTGCAGGCTTTACAGAGAGAGAAGTGCAGTCTTTGTGCCAAAAACACAATATTAACTTTGATAATATGAAACTGTGGTATGACGGATATGACTTTAAAGGTATAGGTGCAATATACAATCCGAACTCTGTTATGAAGGCAATTCGTAACAGGGAGTTCGACTCATATTGGACAGAGACGTCTGCAGCTGAAGGACTTATTGACTATATCAGCAGAGATTATAACGGGATGACAAAAACGATTGCCGAGCTTATTGGCGGCATAAGTGTCAGGGTCAATACGACAGGATTTGCAAATGATCTAACTACATTCAAAGGCAAAGATGATGTTCTGACATTGCTTATTCATCTGGGGTATCTGACATATGACTATAGCAAAGGAATAGTCAGAATTCCAAATGAGGAAATCAAACGCGAATTTCAGCAGTCCATCCATGAGATCAGACATGAAGCTACTCTGAAACGTCTTAGAGAAAGTGAAGAGCTTTTTAATGCAACAGTCAGGAAGGATGAGAACAGGGTTGCGGCTCTGATAGAAAAAGTGCATTCGGAAGAAACGGCAGCCATTCATTATAATAGAGAAGACAGCCTTAGAAGTGTTATTAAACTTGCATATTACACATATCGGGATCACTATCTCCAGTTTGAAGAACTTCCGGCAGGAGAGGGCCTTGCAGATGTGGTATACGTTCCTCTACCTGATTCTGACTGGCCGGCGCTGGTCGTAGAGCTTAAATGGAACAAACCAGCAAAGGGCGCAATCAATCAGATACTGAAAAAGAAATACCCTTCTGTACTTAAAAATCTTAACTGCAATATTCTTCTGGTTGGTATTACATATAACAGGGAGGCAGGCGCAGCAAAAAAACACAGCTGCAGGATAATCGAATACAAGATATGAAAATCATATCCCTTATAAACCCCGCTTTGTATCAGATGATGCGAAGCGGGGTTTTAGCTGCAGTAAACCGTGGGCATATCACAAAAGAGCAAAAACAATATATTGTTAAAAAGGCGTGAAAAATCAAAAAAAGATACAATATATAGATTGAGAAATTAAAAAAAGACGAAAAAGGGCTTGATTTTTGCAAAAAAGTGGAGTGAAATAATTGAAAAGTGGAGTGAAATGGTTGTAAAGTGGTGTGAAG
>CAVAON010000061.1:0-11668 GCA_963590215.1 Anaerovoracaceae bacterium
GCCTGTTCCAAACCTTTCTCAAGACCTTCCTTCAGTTGTCTTTTCAATCGGTTTTCGTATATCAGCCTCATCTCATCTTCAACAGACATCATATGCTTTACCTCCTCATCATCCTGAAACTCTCTGACTTTCGCATCTATCCTTCTGATGAAGTCATCTTCTGTAGCCGCATCACCGGTTTTTAGATACTCAAACAAAGGTCTCAGGTTTTCAGGCACCTTGTTCATACTGCATTTTGCATTGAGGATGATTGTATATCTTTCATCATTAAGAGGCAAACTGTATCTCTCATCATACATTTGAAAGAAGTAAACAGGCTCGTCAATCCCCATCTCATCATATAGACATATAAAGATGATATATGATGGTTTGAGCTTGTCGTAATCTTCTCCGCGTTTAAGTCTGTTTACATCAAGTGCAGCAGCATAATATCTGCTGCGCTTCGGGAGATTACCTTTGTCCTCTATCTGTAATTCAATATCGTACCATCCATCAGCATCGTCAAACAATACATCAAGTCTCACTGACTTTGATTCCATGCCTGTTATAACTGTAACTTCTGTAGCGGAAACTTCCCGCTCATGGACAATAATGTCCTTTACCTGTCTGTCAGGAAATATCAGTTCAAGCATATTCCTGCACAGTCCAGGGTCTTCCATTACCTTAGCAAACATCAACTGTCTACTAAATGGATACCTAATATAGTTGTCTTTGTACATAACTGCCCTCCATATTTATTTTTTAATAGTCGGGACGGTTTTGCATTACCTAAAGTATACCATCTGATACACAAAACTTCAACAAGATATTTTATTGTCATAACTATGCCGTAAACACTCAAACCCACACCCATACCTGCCCTCTTACCCCCTTACAGAAAATATGTTTTCATTTTCTTTCAAAAAAGAACCCACCTTGATTAGGTGAGTTCCTGTTGCTTGGCGAGTTTTTGCTACTTGAAAGTTCTGGTTGTATATTTACACTGTTTCAAACTGGTCTTAGCCACAAGGTTGCCATAGTTATCGTAGATACGGGCCTGAGCCTTGTAATAGTAACGAGTGCCGGATTTACCCTTAGTATTGATGTAAGTCTTGCCTGTGCCTTCAAGTCTTGCCTGATAGCCATTTGACTTTTTCGTGCTTCTGTAGTAGCGGTACCTGACTGTATAACCAAGATCCTCAAGTGCCTTGATATTTTCTTTATCTGCAGTGACAGTTGCCTTGACGCCTTTCTTAACCTTCTGTGCACGAGCCTTGAGGCTAAGGTTATCTATAAGCTCTGCTGCCTTGTCTTCCTTTGCTTCAATCATATCATCTGCAGTATCTGCATCTACGATCGCAAAGTCTGAAAGGTGCGTCGTCACAAACATGTAACCGTTATTAACATCCTTGACAGAAGTTTTAATCTGATCAAGCGTTTCTTTTATAGCCGGTAAGTAAATCTGGTCATTAACCCTGATTTTATAATCTTTAATGATAATGTCCCCATCGATAGTAATATCATCAATATTAACAATCTTATTTTCAATATTCCTGATGTTAATAATATCTTCATTAATAAAGTTAATATTCTTTATATACCTATTATCCTTGTTGATTATAACCTTTTTGTTTATGCTATCAATTGTATTGTTGATTTTGATGATGTCCTTAATACACGTGATTAACTCATCGAGATCAGCAGCTATTTTATTCTTCTCGTGTTTTATCTCAAGTACGGGGAGAGTACTGTAGTTGTAGTTATCACCGATATGCAGGCACTTTAGTTTAACATCACTGCCCGAGTTGATTGTGCATGTGAGACTACCACCGCCAAAGTCATGGATTTCACCACTTGATGTCTTAATACCAAGTGAAACCATCGTGATATTTTTCTTGATTTTAATCTTTTCGAGATTCAAATTACCATCCTTGACTTTTTCGATAAAAGCTTCAGGAGACATAGTCTCAGCATTCTGAAGGATAATTATTTTACCATCTCCAGAATCACTTCCTTTATCAAGCTTATTTGCAATACCAACGCATGCTCTTACATCCAATTTAATAGTTGTGCCGTCAGTTTTGATAATAAGGGAAGCATCTGTTTTATCAGAAAGATCTAAAATAAAGCTTTCAGGTAATTCAATTTCAGTTTTTTCTTTCCCTGTAAATGAGGCATCTCCCCAGGTATTTGTCGCATCAATAACAACCTCGTCAGACTTGTTCTCGACTGCCTTATCGATAATCTTACCTGCCATGGTATCATTCACCGCTACATTTACCGTCTTACTCCCATCAGAATCAGTAGAGGTTTTCGCTGTAACATCCGCTGTCGTAAGCTTCTCAGCCTCGCCAGAAGCTGCAGTCTCTGTGCTGTTAGTTACAGTTTCAGCCGGAGTATAGCTGTAACCGCCACTATAGGTAGTGTTATAGTTAACTAAGAGGTTAACCATAAAATTCTCTCGATTATCCTCAACCTTATCGGCTACCGTACTAACTTTGCCTCTTTCGAGTGTGACATTGAGAACCAGCGTACTCGCATCTGAAAGCTCTTTGTCCATGTTTATAGTAGCACCCTCAAAGCTCATCACAGACACATCCGATTTGTCATAATTACTCGGTGCCGGAACGGCGAGAGTACCTGTAACTTCACCTTCTGAGGCAATCATCGGAATAGAAATATAATAAACAATAGCATGTTGATGATATTCCGTCCCTGTTCCTTCTTTTTCATTAATAGCAATTTCACCTGTACCTGTCAATGCAAATGGATTTTCTGTCTTGAAACTTGCACTTTGCGAAGTTTCAACCCTTTCTCCTGCCGCATCTGCATCGTTTTTATAAACGGTGAGAGGAATTTCTTTGTCTGCACCATTGTTTGCAACTGCAAATTTCACAGTAAAATCAACACTATTATTATTGCCGCAATTGTATGTGTAGGTATAAGTTGCAGGCTCGGTTCTCTCCGTTATTTTCAATGTATTCGGCTCATCACTAAGAACATTACAGTTAGCCTTTTCTTTTTCAGTAACTTTGCTTGTATCTGTTATCCCGAGATTACCAGACAGTGTGATGCTGTCATTTTCACCTTCAAGTAAAACGGTACGCACATTGTCCACTGCAACCAAACCTGTCACAGCTGTTCCGGTTTCAGTGCTATTTGTAGTTGCACCCAATCCTGTATATTCCTCAAGATTCAAACTCGTGAGCTGATTATAGGAGCAGTTAAGATAAGTCAAAGTGCTATTCTTTTCCGTAACTTCAGGAAGCGTCAAGCTTGTCAGCCAGTTATTGGAGCAGTTTACGCTCGTGAGAGCGGTGTTGCTGCTAAGGTCGAGACTGGTGAGTTTGTTGCCTGAGCAATCAAGAGTTTTCAAGTTAATATTTTTACTAAGATCTAATGTGGAGAGATCGCCGTTGGTGCAGGATAGTTCCTCCAAATTGGTGAACTTTTCAATGCCTGTGAGATTTGAAATACTATAAATGTTAATTCCTTTTGCTTTTGAAATTTCCTCTGTGCTAAGCTTTCCGTCTTCATCCTTATCAAATTTTCCAGATATGTCTCTTCTAAAGTTTTCATCCGGAAAGTTTGTTTCATTTATCTCTATATCACTACTGGTTTGACCTCCAGCCGGGACATTTCCCTGATTATTCTCCCCTTCTGCAAATGCACCTGCTGGCATCATTGCCAGACATAGCAGCAGAGACAGGCAGGTTGTTAAAGTGCGCCGCCATACGTTATTCTTCTTCATTTTCTTTTCCCTTCTATATTTGCGTAGAAAGCCGTCTTCTTTGCTAATATAATATGATAAACCATCTAAAAGTTTAATTGGTTTTTTCTTCCTTGTTTATGTATTTTCTCCCCTCTTGACACATTCCCTTATTTTATGTACAATGTATTCATAATCCTGACACAAAGTTTTCGCACTGCGGATTCTGCCTGAAAGGTGCAATATATGGACTATAGATATATCTGCATTCTTTTGGGGTGCAGATATTTTTAATGCATAGGAGGCCTTAATGGAGACAAGAATTGCCGTTATGGGCATAATCGTTGAAGAACCTGATTCCGCTTCGTATCTCAATTCACTGCTGCATGAATACGGAAGCTACATAATCGGAAGAATGGGTATTCCATAGAAAGAAAGAAATATTAATATAATAGCTGTTGCCATAGACGCTCCGCAGAATATCATTTCTGCCCTTTCGGGCAAAATTGGGAATATAGGGGGCATCAGTGTCAAGACAGCATATTCAAACGTGGTGTCTGATGAATAATATTCTGATACACCTCATAGACAGGCTTGAGACAGAACACTGTCTTGAAAAAAAAGAATACAAAATGCTGGTTGAAGGTTATTCAGATGAGCTTGCATCATATGCCGCTTCAAAGGCTGACAGAGTAAGACAAAGCATTTACGGTAAAGATGTATATATCAGGGGTCTGATAGAGGTCAGCAACATATGCAAAAATGACTGCATATACTGCGGCATCAGAAAAAGCAATGATAATTGTTCAAGATATCGCCTGTCCCTTGATACAGTTCTTGAATGCTGCAGCAAAGGTTACGAGCTTGGCTTTCGCACCTTTGTCCTGCAGGGCGGCGAGGACGGATTTTTTACCGCAGATAATATATGCAGCTATGTGCGCAGCATCAAAGCTAAATTTCCTGACTGTGCTGTAACTCTTTCTCTCGGTGAATATTCTGCAAATGAATACAAGGCTATGTACGAAGCAGGAGCAGACCGTTATCTCCTTCGTCACGAAACTGCAGACAAGGCACATTATCAGAAGCTTCATCCGGCATCGATGTCCTTTGAAAAACGAATGCAATGCCTTGCAAATTTAAAGGAAACAGGCTTTCAGACAGGATGCGGGTTTATGGTAGGCTCTCCATATCAGAATTCTGACACACTGGCATCAGACCTTAAATTCATAGAGGAATTTTCACCTCAAATGTGCGGCATAGGGCCGTTTATTCCTCACAGGGACACGCCATTTGGAAGCTGCCCTGCAGGAGACGCGAAGCTTACAGCTTATCTGCTTTCTCTGATACGCCTTATCAAGCCGGGCATATTGCTCCCCGCAACTACTGCTCTTGGAACCATTGATAGTAAAGGTCGTGAGAAAGGTATCCTTGCAGGAGCAAACGTTGTAATGCCAAATCTTTCACCAGTTTCTGAAAGAAAAAAATATACACTTTACAACAATAAAATATGTATGGACGAGGAGGCTGCTGAAAACCTCACCGCTCTAAAAAAAAGAATTTCAGCCATAGGCTATCGCATCGTCACAGACAAAGGCGATTTCAAAAATATATAAATATAATCTAAAAGGGAAGTTGATTCTGACCCCAAGAAAGGAACAAATTATGACAATCTACAATCCAAAATCACTCAAAGCCGATGAATTCATCAATCACGAGGAAATCCTCGAAACTCTCAAATATGCAGAAGAAAACAAAAACAACGTTGAGCTTATCGACAGTATCCTCGAAAAAGCAAGACCGCAAAAAACAGCAGAAGGAACAATCTGCCGCGGCCTTTCCCACAGAGAAGCTTCAGTGCTCCTTGCCTGTGATATCCCTGAAAAAATCGAAGAAATGTACAAGCTTGCAGAAGAAATCAAGCTTGCATTTTACGGTAACCGTATTGTAATGTTTGCACCTCTTTATCTTTCAAACTACTGTGTAAACGGCTGTGTATACTGTCCTTATCATATGAAGAACAAGCATATAAGGAGGATTAAGCTGTCACAGGAGGACATAAAGAAGGAAGTTATCGCCCTTCAGGATATGGGACATAAGCGTCTTGCAATTGAAGCAGGAGAAGACCCTGTAAACAACCCTATTGAATACATACTCGAATGTATCGATACAATCTACAGCATTAAACACAAAAACGGTGCTATACGCAGGGTAAATGTAAACATTGCTGCAACCACTGTTGAAAACTACCGCAAATTAAAGGAAGCAGGCATAGGTACATACATACTCTTTCAGGAAACATACCACAAAGAAAGCTATCTCAAGCTGCATCCGACAGGACCAAAGCACGACTATGACTATCATACAGAAGCTATGGACAGAGCAATGGAAGGCGGCATAGACGATGTAGGTCTTGGCGTTCTGTTCGGCCTTGAAATGTACAAATATGAATTTGCAGGACTTATGATGCATGCAGAGCATCTTGAAGCTGTACACGGAGTAGGACCTCATACCATCAGCGTACCGCGAATTAAGCATGCAGATGATATAGATCCGAGTGCTTTTGACAACAGCATAAGCGACGAGCTGTTTGAAAAAATAATCGCATGCATCAGAATAGCTGTACCATATACCGGAATGATAATATCCACAAGAGAAGGTGCAGAGGTTCGTAAAAAAGCACTTTCAATAGGAATTTCTCAGATAAGCGGAGGCTCCCGCACATCAGTTGGCGGCTATACCGAGGAGGAGCGCCCTCATGATTCAGAGCAGTTTGACGTATCAGACCAGAGAACTCTTGATGATGTTGTAAACTGGCTTATAGAGCTTGGATATATTCCGTCATTCTGTACTGCATGCTATCGCGAAGGCAGAACAGGCGACAGATTCATGGCGCTTTGCAAAAACGGACAGATTCTAAACTGCTGCCATCCTAATGCACTTATGACACTGGCAGAATATCTCACTGACTATGCGAGCGATGGCACTAAAAAAGCAGGCTTTGATCTGATTGAAAAAGAGCTCGAAAAAATACCTGCTCCAAAAGTAAAAGCCATTGCAAAGGAAAACTTCGAAGCTATCAAAGCCTCCAACAGGCGTGATTTCCGTTTCTAACAGGGAGAAGATTATGAGTCTTAATGAACAGGTATCTGCAGAAAGACTGCATATAGGGTTTTTCGGAATGAGAAACGCCGGCAAATCAAGCCTTGTCAACGCTGTCACAGGTCAGGCGCTGTCCGTTGTTTCGGATGTTAAAGGAACCACAACAGATCCTGTCAGAAAAGCAATGGAAATTCTGCCCCTTGGCCCTGTTGTAATTATCGACACGCCAGGCATTGATGATGAGGGTGAGCTTGGAAAAATGAGAATTGAAAAAGCCGTATCTGTACTTAACAAAACTGATATAGCAGTTCTCGTTACTGATGCAACCCGGGATTTCCTCCCTCAGGAGCTTGAGCTTATCGAAAGCTTCAAGAATAGAAATATAAGCTATATAACAGCATTTAATAAAGCTGATCTTCTTGACAGCATACCGGCGGCAGATAAAGCTTCGATATATGTCAGTGCCCTTAAAAGCACTAATATATATGAGCTCAAAGAAATGATCGCAACTCTTGCAAAAAATGAAAAAACAGACAAAAGAGTGATAGCAGATCTGATAGATCCCGGTGACGTCATTGTGCTTGTCGTACCAATAGACAGTGCTGCCCCAAAAGGCAGGCTCATACTGCCTCAGCAGCAGACCATAAGGGATATTTTAGATGAAGGAGCTACCTGCATGGTTACAAGAGAAACTGAGCTTGAAAAAACTCTTACCTCGCTTTCCCAGAAACCAAAGCTGGTGGTTACAGATTCTCAGGTGTTCGGATATGTGAATAGAGTTGTTCCTGCCGACATAATGCTTACTTCGTTTTCAATACTCTTTGCAAATTACAAGGGCGATTTGAGACAGGCCGTAAAAGGCGCCGCTGCTCTGGATGCCCTTAAAGACGGAGATACAGTTCTTATCTCGGAGGGATGCACCCATCACAGACAGTGTGAGGATATAGGGACTGTCAAAATGCCTGCATGGATTAAAAAGCATACAGACAAAAATGTGAACTTTGAATTCACCTCAGGCGGAGATTTTCCATCTGATATGTCACAATATGCACTGGTTATTCACTGCGGCGGCTGTATGCTGAATGAAAAGGAAATGAAATATCGCATGAAGCACTGCGCACAAAACGGCGTACCTGTCACAAACTACGGTATTGCAATCGCTCATATGCATGGTATCCTGAAGCGCTCACTGGAGCCGTTTCCAGGGATTCTCCGTGAATTGAAGTGAACGAAGTATTCTAAATACAGATTATTATCCCACCTGTTTATATTGTTTGACACTTATGCCAATTATATAGGGACAGCTTACCATTTACCGGTTTGCTGTCCCTTGTTTAGGTCTATTTCTCTTTGTTGTTTTTGAGTATCAGTCTGCCATTCTTGAATGTCCAGTATGTTTTGAGAATTTAATTGATGAAACCTTAGTTGCCTTGGCAAGCCATGGCTTTCATATAAATTGCACATTGGACCCCTGTAGCCACATTATACAGGATATACACAGTTTTCTTCGTCAAGAAGATCGTGATCTATATTATACAGCTTTGCTTCTCTTTTTTTGAAAAACGCTTCAGATGGCTGTGGGAATAATGCTTTTGTAAGCACGTCTTCTTCCTGATGCATCCATTTTGCACATTCTTTTTTCATCTGTGCAAGCTCAGGTTCAAGAAGATCTGCCGGTCTGCATGTAACCTGCTCTTCTCCTTTCAGGATCTTGTCAACAACCTCCTGTTTGATAGGAACTGTTGTCTTGCCATACATTCCTTTTACAAGGTCTTTTGCTTCCTTTGGAACCATCTTGTATCTTTCGCCCATAACGACATTAAGTACTGCCTGAGTTCCTACAATCTGCGAGCTTGGTGTTACAAGAGGCGGATATCCGAAATCTTCTCTTACTCTTGGTACCTCTTTTAGTACCTCCTCGAATTTGTCCATTGCATTGGCCTGCTTGAGCTGTGATACCAGATTTGAAAGCATGCCGCCCGGAACCTGATATTTGAGTGTATTGATATCAACGCCCATAAGCTTAGGATCCATAAGTCCGTTGGCAATGTATTTTTCTCTGATAGGTTTGAAATATTCTGATGCTTCATTGAGAAGGTCAAGGTCAAGCCCTAAATCATATTCAGTATTTTTGAATGCTGCAGCTATAGGCTCTGTCGGAGGCTGCGATGTGCCTTCTGCAAATGGTGAAAGAGCAGTATCTATTATGTCTGCACCTGCTTCTATCGCCTTCATATATGTAAGGCTGCCAAGTCCACTTGTTGCATGTGTATGAATCTCAAGAGGGATTGATATAGCTGCCTTGATGTCTTTGACAAGCTTGTATGTATTGTACGGATCAAGCAGTCCTGCCATATCCTTGATACATACTGAATCAGCACCCATCTGCTCTATTTCTTTGGCAAGGTTTACAAATATCTCATTTGTATGTATAGGGCTGATTGTATATGACATTGTACCCTGCGCATGAGCTCCACATTTCTTGGTTGCCTGTATAGCCCTTTCGATGTTTCTCATGTCGTTCAATGCATCGAAAATCCTGATTACATCTATACCGTTTGATACAGCTTTGTCAACAAACTCATCAACAACATCATCTGCATAATGTCTGTATCCCAGAAGGTTCTGACCTCTTAAAAGCATCTGGAGCTTTGTATTTTTAACTTTTTTTCTGATGATTCTGAGTCTGTCCCACGGATCCTCATCAAGGAACCTGATACAGGCATCATATGTTGCACCGCCCCACATTTCGAGAGCGTTATATCCGATATTATCTAAAGTTTCCAACACAGGAAGCATTTCTTCTGTAGTCATTCTTGTTGCAATTAAGCTCTGATGACCATCTCTTAATACAGTTTCTGTAACTCCTACTTTTGGCATGTTTCTCTCCTTACTGCAGCACAAAACAGCTGCTGTTTATCTTTAATATTCTAATTATATACGAAATTTATAATAAATCCACTGCTAAATCACATGTATACATTATTTTTATCCTTGTTCAGATATTTTTTTTAACATCTGCCTGCACAGCTCTGCTTTTTCGGGGATGCTGTTTTCAAATATTATCGTTCCACCACTTTCTTTGGAGTTTTCAAGCCCTTCTGCCATAAGCCGGCGTTTTAGCTGTCTTGCCGTGCCAAGGCTCCCGTCAATTATCCTGACATTATCTCCTGCAATTTTTTGTATTGTCTTCTTTGCAAACGGATAATGAGTGCAGCCAAGCACTATATAGTCTATATGTTCGCCAAGATATGGCATCAGAAGCTCAAGTATATATTTTTCGAGTTTTTCTCCTTCTATATTGCCCTCCTCAATCAAATCTGCAAGACCCGGGCATGGCAGAGGATATACAGTGCCTTCATCTGCATATTTTGCCATGAGGCTCTGGAATTTCTTTTCTCTGATGGTCATAGGAGTTGCCATAACTACAACAGTATGCCTTTCGTCTCCTGAAACTGCAGGCTTGAGAGCCGGCTCAATACCTATAACGGGAATATCGGTATATCTGTTACGAAGCATTCCGATTGCGGCGCTGGTTGCGGTGTTACATGCTACCACAAGTGCTTTGATACCCTTGGAATAAAGATACTCTGCCCTATCCATAACAATCCGCTGTATCTGGGAAAGCTCCCTGGTGCCATACGGTGCATTCGCTGAATCACCATAAAAAACAAAGTCTTCGCCTGGCATCAGCTTTACCATCTCTTTTAATACGCTTAGTCCACCTATCCCCGAATCCATTACAGCTGTGGGGAGATTTTTTCTGTCATCCTTCATATAAACTGTCCTCTAAAAGCCTTTAATCACTTTTTCCTTAATCCATTCCATTACTCCCGGTGCTGACATGTACAGGAACACACACTCTATAAACGCGTCGTTGACTTCTTCCTTTGAATTTTTTTTATACATGCCACCAAAAGGCATTCCTTCTTCATCAAAATCATCATAGTCATCATAGTCATCAAAGTCATCGAAATCATCGGAATCGAAATCAAACTCATCATCGTCAAATTCTTCATCCTTTTCAATAGTAAGGAAAAACTCTTCAAAGCCTTCATTCATTGCAAGCCTGAGGTATTTCTCTGCTGTCTTATAGCTGTCTGCCTTATAATACAGTGTAATCAAAGGCAAAAGCATATGCGGCGAACATTCGCTGAATTTCTTGTAGAGTCTCAATGCTGACAATTCATCCTCAAAATATGCATAAATCCCCATAAGCGTATACCTGACACCAAGGTTGTCACTTTCGTTCAGGCGAAGCATTTCCTCACACATTTCTTTTGCTTTTTTGAACTTGCCTGCTGCAACAAGCAGCTTAATATATTCATACTTTGCTCCCATATATGATATTGTTTCAGGCATTTCCCAGAAATCATCCATGCAGTCTTCATCAAAATATCCTTCTTCTTTGAGATGTTTTTCTGCCTTTTGCAGGATTTTTTCAACCTTCTTTTTGAATTTTTCGAAATCGTCTTTGCACTGAATACTTGCAATCAACATATCAGCGTCTATACAGTATTTGTCAAGTTCCAGCGCTTTTTTTGCATATTTTATCGCATCCTTCTCATTATCTACCTCACATGCCAGCTCGAAATAGTCTGCTGCAGTCTCAGGCTCCCCGTCATAGTCGTTGTACATATTAGCATTATAGTCCTCTATGAATGCCTGCAATGCTATATTTGCCTCTTCCTCACTGTCAAATTCCCGACTATCCATAAATTTTTGTATTTCTTTAAGCACTTTTTCTGTTTGTTTACTCATATCCGGTCTCCTTTGCATACAAATTCTGCTGCAGGTTAGCATATTATATATCAATCTTGCTACAAGTATATAACAATCCATGATTTTTATAAAGTGTTTTTATTTCTTTTTGCATGAATT
>CAVAON010000062.1:0-10970 GCA_963590215.1 Anaerovoracaceae bacterium
AGAGATGGGGGCTGTATTTTATTTACATAGAGGAACTGGTACTCCGCTCAAAGAAAGGTACTATTACAAAGGACAGAGCAGGATTTATTTGTGGGGAAGGACGAAAGAAAACATATAGCGTACTGTGTATGATTTTGTTTGTTTCTATCTTGCGCTTTGCGTGCTTTCGTGATATGATTCATTCAAATCAAGGTAGTTTTGACAGAGTGGAGATATGCAAATGCAGATGATAAAGAGAAAGATTTATGCGAATGGAGTCGTTCATAATCCATCCAAAGCCGTTCTCTGAGACTGATGGCGTGACGAGGATTCCACCGTACATGTTTTTTGCAGCGTTTTAAGACTTCAAAACCTGAGAATTTTGAGAAAAAGGCGTGCGGATACCATTTTTAAAAGGCCGCATTCCGAGAAAGGAGTAGCCGTGAAAAGAAAAATTCTAAGCATACTGCTATGTCTGTCAGTATGTATTGCTATGTTACCAATGACCGTATATGCAGGTGGGGGGGCAACGGGGTATACCTTTGATGCAACGAGTGAAAAACTAACTATCACAAGCGATGATGGCCTTACTGCATGGCAAAATGGTAGTATTGATGCAGACAAGGTAAAGGAACTTTATATCAACTATGAGGCAAGTATTACAAACCTGTTTAATAATTGCACGAATTTAGAAAAAGTCGTATTCGATAAAGAAGCAACTGTAGAAAATGCGTTTTCTGGCTGTTCTGCATTAGAGAAAGTTAAATTTAATAGTCAAGCAAACGTGGATAGCTCGTTTCATAACTGTTCTGCATTAAATACAGTTGAGTTTACGAGTGGGATGAGAGCCTTTATCGAAGATTCGTTTGTTGCCTGCCCTGAATTGAACACGGTTAGGATAGGTTTCGGTGATATATCCAGTTCATTTACGCAGTGTCCGAAAATAGAAACGCTTAATTTTTACAGTGGTGTATACATTCAGGGGACATCCTTTAGCTTAAGTAAGGCAGAGAACAACAGTCTTAAAAGCCTTACATTCCCGCAAGGCTCGACTGTTGGAGATGAACTCTTTCAGGGTACTCAATACAAAGCATTAAAATCTGTTACTTTTGAAGGTGATATACGACTTGCGGACAGTCAATTTGCGAATTCTTCCAGCCTTGAGAAATTGGCTTTTGGAGGGAAAAGCGAACTTGAGCAGGACGCTTTTAAAAACTGTCCTAATATCAAAGAAATTACATTCGTTAAAAAGACGGAAATCGATAGCGCGCTGTGTGTGAGTGAAAATGACCCAAACAACAGCCTTACAAAGCTCGTATTTCCGGCAGATTCAGTAATCGGAGCATATTCGTTTTGTAATTATACTGCATTACAATCTGTTACCTTTGAGGGCAATGTGGATTTATCAAATAATCAATTTACTGGCTGTACAGGGCTAGAGACAATAACTTTCAATGGAACAAGTAAACTTGACAATTCTACTTTTTCTAACTGTCCTAATATAAGCAGTATAAAATTCGGAGGCAGTACAGAACTTCGAGGTAATGGAGTCTTAGCTCCGGGAAAGGATAATAATAATTCTCTTACAAGGCTCGTATTTCCTGCCGGCTCAACAGTAAAGGGTGATTTCAGAAATTATAAAGCCTTGGAGACCATCACATTCGAGGGTGATGCAACAATTGATGATGAAACCTATTTTGATACTGGTAAGGTGGAAACCTTTTATTTCCTCTCTGACACACCAAATAGTGCTATAAATATTTTGAAAGGCTTTCCCAATGAAGAAATTTATATTTATGTGTCGAGTGAAGCCGCGAAAGATAGATATATGCAAAAAATAAAAAATAATTCAGGGTATGGCCTGTCAATGTATTATGTAAATGCACATGAACACGACTGGGAGGACGGTTGCTGTGAAGGATGCGGAACTTATTGTAAGCATGAGACTTGTACATCCAGCACAAAACACGATACCACTTATCACTGGGATGAATATTCCTGTGGTGGCCTGAAAACAAATAAGGCAGAACATTCTGGAGGCACTGCAACCTGCAAGAAGCGGGCAGTATGTTCGGGATGCGGTGCGGAATATGGACAAGTGAATGCAAATAAACATGCCGAAACGTTAAACGATGAGTGGAAGACAAGTGACACACAGCACTGGAAGGAATACCCTTGCTGCGATGCAAAAGCAAACATTGGAAACCATGATTTTGATAATGACAGAGACAGCACTTGCAACACCTGCGGATATACACGAACAGTTTATGTTTATCACGGGCCAAGTAACCAGCATCCGACTGTAATTACACCTGAGAATGGTAAGATTATTCTGTCATCTAACGGCAGGACAGCTACTATTACTCCTGATGAGGGATATGAAATAGCATCTGTAATGGTAAATGGCGTGGATAAAGGTAAGGTTACGGAGATTACCGGGCTTAAGACCGGGGACAAGGTAGAGGTTACTTTTAAGAAGACGAAGGCTACACTTGATGCAGAGGTCAGGAATATGGTAGCAGGGCTTGGTGATTTTAAGGCAAGGTCTTCGAGGGTAAATAGCAAGATTAAGGTAGCTCTTGATATGAGTGATATAGATAAGGAGACACTTGCAGCTATTGCTAAGCTTGGGTATACCGTGAAGTATCGCTATTATCGCTCGACTAAGAAATTGTCTGGATATAGGGCGATGCGTACAGGGACTACAGGTGTTTATTACAACACGATAGGAAAGGCTGGAAAAAGGTACTATTACAAAGGACAGATCAGGGTTTATGATTCTGATGGTAATCTGGTAGATAGGACTGCCTTGAAGGATTGCAGGTACGCAAGCCGCAGATTTTAGGAAGAGTTTAAGAAAGCAGCAGTTGTTCGAAATTACTGAACAACTGCTGCTGATATATACGAGCAAAGTTGGCTTCGAGGGGTGCAATCGCCAAAGCTTTGCCTTGAAAATGCGGCATCTTGGCCATTATCATCACCCTGCTCATATTGCTGTATGGTTAGGCTGAGTATAGCGCACATGACAGTTGATGTCAAAAAATTCCTCTTGCAATTTGTTGCGGAATGGAGTAACATTTAGGTGAACTGAGAAGGCTGCGGTCTTTCGGCTCGTAGCTGGAGTTCCCAACAGAGAGTTTGGTTCCCTCTCCCGAATAGGTCTTGTACCGAAAAGAAAAAGAACCTTTTTTTCGAGAATAGTGCCCTTGATGACAGATCATTGAGGGCGTTTTACATATAGGCATAGGTGCTTGTAGATAGCGTGATAAATGTGCAGAGTGGACAAAGAGAGAAGATGCAATAAGGAGTTATAACCTGGAAAATTGGAGGGATAATATGGGTAAGAACTTATTTTTTAAGGGTCCTGAGGATATTGCGGACCATATCAGTAAAGATGAGGCAATGACAAGACTGTTTGAGGCCTGGCATCCTCAGAATAAAACAGAAACAGTGAAGCTTGCAGACAGCTGCGGCAGAGTCCTTGCGGAGGATATGTATGCGATGTACAATATACCGACAGTCAGAGCATCAGGCATGGATGGAATTGCTTTTAATTATGATCTGGTTGAAAACGGAACAGATACTGCAGACTGGAGAGCCGGCATCGAATATGTAAGAGCTGATACAGGCGATGATTTTGATGATTTATATGATACTGTAGTGAAAATTGAGGATGTTACAATAATGCCGGGAGGCGGAGTTGAGCTTGCACCTGACCTTGAAATCCGGAGAGGCATGAATATACGGGGTGAAGGCTCGATGATCAGAAAAGGCAGTCCCGTTGCCCGAAAAGGCACTGTTCTTACTGCAGTAGACCTTGCTGCCATAGGTATGGGAGGATATGATGAAGTCAGAGTCGTTGTTAAACCAAGGGTTGCATTTCTTCCTACAGGCAGCGAGCTTGTGCCTGTAGGCTCAAATCTTCAAAGAGGACAGAACTTTGAAACAAACAGCATTATGGTCAGCCAGCTTCTCAAAGAAATGGGAGCTGAGCCTGTAATATATTCTCTTGTTAAGGATGATATCGTGGCAATGACCGAAACCTTTAATAAAATGATAGAGGAGTCAGACATTATAATTATAAATGCGGGGTCGTCTAAAGGAAGCGAGGACTTTGGGAGAAAATTTGTCGAGAACGGAGACGTCTTTTTATTTCACAGCGTGCTTGCAGCACCGGGAAGACCTCTTGGCATGGCTGTAGTTAAAGGTAAGCCCGTTATAAATATGCCGGGACCTGCCCTTGGAGCGTTTTATGTTTCCGAATGGGCTGTAAAAGCAGCTGTCTGCAGATTCCTTGGAATAAAACCTGCAAAGAGAGAAACTATAGAAGCTGTGCTTACAGCAGATCTTGGGGTGACATCTTTTATGTCACTTATGAAAAAGCTTGACATTACCCAAAAGGACGGAGTGTATTATGCAGAGCCTGTGAACAAAGAGAAAGCAGATGCAGCAGCATCACTTACAGCAGCAGGTATGTATATCAGCTCTTATGGAGAAAAAGGACATTCCAAAGGAGACAAGATCACAGTGCAGCTTATAAGGGGTAGAGAGGCTGTAGATGAAGGATGATTTTGGCAGAGAAATAAATTACCTCAGGATTTCAGTTACAGATTTGTGTAATCTGAGATGCAGATACTGTATGCCCGAAGCCGGCATAACTAAAACCAGCCATGAAAGCATACTTACAGTTGAGGAAATAATACAGGCGGCGCAGGCAGCTTCAGAGCTTGGTATGCACAAAATAAGGCTGACGGGCGGAGAGCCTCTTGTCCGCAAAGGCATAATTGGGATTTGTGAAGGCATCAGTGAAGCAGGCAGCATCAGAGAGCTTTGCATGACCACAAACGGCATGCTGCTGCCGCAGTACGCAAAACAGCTTAAACAGGCAGGCGTATCAAGGCTTAATATAAGTCTTGATACACTGAATCCTGAAAAATACAGATACATTACACGTCTGGGAGAGCTTAGGGATGTGCTGAAGGGTATCAGTGCCGCAGAGAATGCAGGCTTTGCAGATACAAAAATAAACGCAGTGCTTATAGATGGTTTTAATACTGATGAAATACGGGATTTTGCCTGTTTTTCAAAAGAGCATAATGTAGAGGTGCGCTTTATAGAGCTTATGCCTATAGGAGAGGCAAAAGAAAAAAGCGGATTTGCCTCTGCTCAAAATATAATTTCGGAGCTTGAAGGCTATAGGTTTGCAGGCATGGATGGTGTTGCTGCAATGTATGAAAACGGCAGCAGCAGGATAGGCTTCATAACTGCTGTTAGCTGCGGATTTTGCAGCAGCTGCAGCAAATTGAGACTTATGGCGGATGGATATATCAGAACCTGTCTTTATGGTGATGATAGCATATGCATCAGGGGATGTAGTAAACAGGAGATGAAAGATGCCTTCAGCAGAGCAATCGCTGAAAAACCGAAGTCGAAGGAAGCCCTCGGAAATGAAGCGTCTGATATGCGCAAAATGAACAGGATTGGAGGATGAAATGGCTGAGTTTACACATTTTAATGAAAACGGTCGCGCCAGAATGGTGGATGTAGGTGGCAAAGCAGTAACAGAGAGAAAAGCCTGTGCAAGAGGAAGAATCCTTGTGAACAGGGAATGCTTTACCCTTATTAAATCAGGTGGCATCAAAAAAGGAGATGTCCTTGGCACTGCACAGATTGCAGGCATCATGGGAGCAAAAAAAACAAGCTCACTGATACCCATGTGCCATCCGATAATAATTGACGGGGCGGATGTGAGCTTCAAAATGAATGAAGCTGACTGCTCTATAGAGATTACAGCAGAAATAAGCTGCGCCGGCAGGACAGGAGTGGAGATGGAGGCATTGACTGCCGTTTCGGCTGCAGCTCTTACGATTTATGATATGTGTAAGGCAGTGCAAAAGGACATGATTATAGATAAAATTCATCTTGTCAGCAAATCAGGAGGCAAAAGCGGAGATTTTGTCTGGAATGATAAGGAGGGAAAATGACAATGAAATTTACGGCAGGAATAATTACTGTAAGCGACAAGGGTTATGCAGGAGAGAGAGAAGATACAAGCGGGGAAAAAATCGCAGCGATTCTCAAAGCAAACGACTGGGAAGTGGTATGCAGGACGATAGTTCCCGATGAGAAAGATAAGATAGCAGAGGCGATTAAGGCATATTCAGATGAAAAAGACCTCCCCCTTATAATTACTACGGGCGGTACGGGATTCTCCAAAAGAGATGTTACGCCTGAGGCGACGGCTCTTGTCATTGAGAGAGAATGCCCGGGGATACCGGAGGCTATGAGAGCGGAGAGCATGAGAATTACACCGAGAGGAATGCTCTCAAGGGAAAAAGCAGGAATAAGGAAGGAATCCCTTATTATCAATCTCCCGGGGAGTGAAAAAGCAGCAGGTGAATGCCTGAATGCAGTAATATCTCCGATAAGACATGGCGTTGAGATGATTAGAGGCTGGGCAGGAGAATGCGCACAGAGATTTAAGCATGAGGACGGATACAATGAACAAAAAAGGTAAAGTTACAGATGTATGTATCAGTGAGGTCAAAGGCACACAGAAACACAGGGTGGAATATGTTGACCTCAAACAGGACTACGGCATTGAAGGTGATGCTCATGCAGGTAAATGGCACAGGCAGGTGAGTCTTCTTGCGGCCGAAAGTGTATCAAAGCTCAGGGATAAGATTGATTATGATTTTCCAAGCGGTGCTTTTGCAGAGAATATACTGACAGAGGGAATAGAGCTTTATACCTTGCCGGTAGGCTCTGAAATAAGAATAGGTGAAGCACTGTGCGAGGTTACACAGATTGGCAAGGAATGTCACCAGGATTGTGAAATACGCAGGATCTGTGGTGACTGCGTTATGCCTAGAGAAGGTATATTCGTAAAGGTTCTCGAAGGCGGCAGGGTTAAAGCCGGAGATGATATTGTTTTGCTGGAGAGAGAGGGTAAATTATCTGATTAAGGTTAAGGATCAGGAAGTGCCCGGCAAATACAATAGTTTGACATTAGAATATGAAGCAGATATCACGATGACAGCACCCATAGAAAATACGGGTGTTGTTTTGCGTGTGCGCCGGAGCCTGCTGATGTTTGTGTTGGTGGTGCAAAATTTGAATCGAAATGTAGTCTGCAGGGGTTTGTGAGGTTAACTTTTTTGCACAAATACACTTGGGCATGGTAGAATATAACTATTAATAGAAGTTGAGAGGCAGCATGGATGAAAACAATAGAAGTATCAGGGGCTATACTTGTCAACAATGGTGAAATACTATGTGCACAGAGAAACAAGGGCAAGTATGAATATGTGTCATATAAATATGAGTTCCCGGGAGGTAAGATAGAGCAGGGAGAGACACCTGCAGAAGCTTTGCACAGGGAACTTATAGAGGAAATGGATGTGCATATTCCGGCAGAGTCTATGAAGCATTTTCAGACTGTAGAGCATACCTACCCGGATTTTGCCATAAGGATGCATTGCTTTATCTGTGATATGGAGGATAGGCACATAGTATTAAAGGAACATATAAATGCTGTATGGAAAGCTTTGCACGAGCTCAGTGAAATTGACTGGGCAGCGGCAGATAGACCGGTTGTTGAAGCATTGGTAAACCAGGGAGAAATATAATGGATATCAGCACAAATCTTGCAGCAAGTCTGACCAACGGTTTTATTGACTGTAATATGAAATCTATCGAGAAATACAACCCGAAGCTTCTTGTGAATGACTACAAAAGAGGAATGAAGGTTCTTACTAGCATAGAAAGCGAGCTTAGAACATGTGATGAGTTCTATTTTTCTGTAGCATTTATTACAGGTAGCGGCGTTGTATCATTGATTAATACATTAAAAGAGCTTGAAGAAAAAGGCGTCAAAGGCAAAATTATAACGTCACAGTATCAAAATTTTACTCAGCCTGGAGCACTCAGGCGTCTTTTGGAGTTCAAAAATATACAGTTAAAAATCGTGACAGACGAAGATTTTCACGCCAAAGGATATATATTCAGACACAAAGATAGCTACTCTTTTATTATAGGCTCAAGTAACCTTACCCAAAAAGCACTATCAGAAAACAAAGAATGGAATTTGAAATTATCTTCACTTGAAAATGGTTCTGTAATGCAGAATATTTTCAAAGAATTTGAGCGTACCTTTGCAAACGCAACTGAAGTTACGGAGGAATGGATTGAGGAATACGAAAAAATATACACGCAGGTTAAAACGATAGAAAAACAAACTCCCGTAATTGCACTCAAAAAAATAAATCCAAACAAAATGCAGTACGAAGCTTTAAGGCAACTTGAGGCTTTGAGGAAGGAAGGTAAACAAAAGGCCCTGCTTATATCTGCGACTGGAACAGGTAAGACCTATTTGTCTGCCTTTGATGTTAAAAAATTCAAAGCTAAAAAAGTGCTGTTTCTTGTGCATAGAGAAAACATAGCAAGGGCAGCAATGGAAAGCTTTAAGCGTGTGCTTGGTTATGATATCAATGCAGGAGTTCTTTCTGGAAGCAACAAAAGATTTGACTATAGTTATACCTTTGCAATGGTGCAAACCATGTCAAAAGACGATAATCTAAAGCAGTTTGCTCCAGATGACTTTGACTACATAATTATAGATGAAGTGCATAGAGCAGGAGCTCAATCATATAAAAAGATAATAGAATATTTTAGACCTGAATTTTTGCTGGGAATGACTGCTACACCTGAGAGAACAGACGGCTTTGATATATTCAATTTATTTGATTACAACATAGCCTACGAAATTAGGCTGCATAGAGCACTTGAAGAAAACATGCTTGTTCCATTTCACTATTTTGGCGTAACAGAAATATCGGTAGATGGCAATATTCTTGATGATAATAGCGATTTTAATAGTTTGGTGTGCGAGCAGAGAGTATCTCATATAATTGATAATGCAAGATACTACAGTAGCTCTGATGACAGAGTAAAGGGACTTGTGTTCTGCAGCAGAAATAAAGAAGCAAAAGAACTATCAGAGGCATTCAATGATAGAGGATACAGAACTGTTGCATTAAGCGGGGCCGACAGTGAGGAACAAAGAGAAAACGCCATAGAGCTGCTTGAAAGTGACAGCGATGAGCATCTTGACTATATATTTACTGTTGATATTTTTAATGAAGGCGTAGATATTCCGTCTATCAATCAAATAATAATGCTCAGACCTACCCAGTCTGCAATAATATTCGTGCAGCAGCTTGGGAGAGGTCTTAGGAAATATCCAGGTAAAGAGTATTTGACTGTAATAGATTTCATAGGTAACTACAGCAACAACTACCTTGTTCCCATAGCTTTATACGGAGAACGCTCATACAACAAAGATACCATCCGCAAGCTCATAAACACGGGTAGCAGCACAATACCAGGCTGCTCAACTATAAGCTTTGACAGGATCACCAAAGAACGCATATATAAATCCATAGAAAAAACCAACCTTTCAACTAAAGCTGAGCTCAAAAAAGAATATGAACTTATGAAATATAGGCTGGGCAGAAATCCTATGATGTCAGATTTCCTTGAACAGGGAGGCAGAGAGCCATTTGCTTTTGTTGAATATAAAAGCAAGAGTTCTTACTATGAATTTGTTAAAAGTATAGACAATGAAAACCATCCGGATATGGAAATTGACGACAAGAAACTCCTTGCATTTTACTCATCAGAAATACTTAATTGCAAGAGATTTGAAGAGGCTGCATTGCTTGTACTTCTCAAGGCAAAACAACAGGTTAACATTGATGAGTTTAAATCGCTTGTAAATGATGGTTTTGGATATGAACCTGATGTGGATGCTTTGCATTCTGTAGTGAATAACCTTAATGGGAAATTTATGAAAGAGTCTGATATAGCAGCCTACAATATAAAGCAGAACATATCTGTTGAAGGTGATAAAATCACTATGAACAAGGTGTACTTCGACAGAATAAATGCTGACCCTCTTGATACATATCTTACAGATATGATTTCTTACTGCACTAAAAAAATGATGGCAGGCTTTAACAAGGATAGATTCCGCGATGGGTTTATGCTTTATGAAAAATATTCGCGTAAAGATGTTTGTAGGATACTTGGATGGGACAAAAACGAAGAATCCACCATGTATGGCTACAGGATTAAATACAACACATGTCCGGTGTTTGTTACATATCATAAGAATGATGATATATCGGGCAGCACCAAATATGAGGATTCGTTCATTAATCCAAATTGTTTCAGCTGGATGACAAGGAACCGTGTAACATTGGAGCACAAAGAGGTTGAGGCAATCAGGGAATATAAAAGGTCTGGATTAAGGATGTTATTGTTTGTCAAAAAAAGCGATGGCGAAGGTACAGACTTTTACTATATGGGAGACATGGAGCCTGTTGAGTATGTTCAGAAGACAATTACAAATGATAAAGGCAAAGAGCTTCCTGTGGTTAATATCATATTTAATATGAAGGATGAGGTTGAGGAGAGTATATATAACTATTTTGAAGGGTAAATTGCTGGAGAAAGGTGCAATTATGCAGGATGAACAGATAAAGAACGAGCTTAATCAGATGCTTTATACACGTATGGCAGATGAGTATGAAGTTTTCATTGAAAGATTGAAGTGTATGTCTATAGAAGATATACTCAGAGCTTCATATGAGAAGGTTCTCAAGGAAGATATTCTTTTTATCGTTGAAAACGGAGAGCTATCCATTGATGATGTACGAGCTTTACTCAGGGAACAATATCCTTTAGAAGGATGCTATCAGAGTTTGTTTGATGAGGAGTTTTCGTATATGGAAGATCTGAAATGGAATATAGAAAACTATGCGATAAAGATTGAAAATACGGGAATAAGGAAAGTTTGAAATCAACAAAGGTGCAATATGAAACAAGAGTATGCATTAAAGGAATATTACAAGAATTATTTGAGAAGCGTAAGAGAAGTATAGTGGTCTAATTGTCAAGACAAAAGTTCATAATAATTTTAATGAACCATA
>CAVAON010000063.1:0-10961 GCA_963590215.1 Anaerovoracaceae bacterium
GCTAAGCACTGGAAATGCTCCATTTTTACCTGCAAATACATTCTTTGCCGCCTTGTTTAATGTTGCTGCAAATGCACTTGTTTTCATTGAAGCTGCTGTTTTGCCTGTCACAGATACATACTCATGGCCTTTAACCTGTGCTTCGTTTCCAAATGCATCAATATCACTGATATAATATGTTTTTTCTGCGCTGTTATTTATAGATATATTGAAATTACCTGCAAGAGCGCCTTTGGTTGCTCCACTTACCTCACCTGCGTTATAGCAGTTGTAAAGCTCTATATTCTGCGCATATCCTGCAAGACCTCCTGCTGTGCCTTCTGATGAAACTGCCCCCTGATTGTATGAGTTTTTCATTTCAGGGATTTCCCATCCTGTAGTATGTCCTGCAAGGCCTCCTGCATAGTTTGCAGCAGTTATCTGTCCGTAGTTTGCACAGTTTCTGATGCATCCTGTAGCCTTGCCCGTGATTCCTCCTGCATTTGATGCCGTAGCTGTAACGTTGCCGTAGTTGACGCAAGTCTTAATTTTATCTTTTTTGACTGTACTTTCGCCTGCAATGCCTCCCGCGCTATTGCCTCCTGCCGTAATACTACCTTTATTGATGCAATTTGTGATTGATGTGCCACCTTTGGTTTTGGCTGCTATACCTCCAGCATTGTTTGTTTTAGCTGTAACATTTACATAACTGATGCAGTTTGAGATTATTGCTCCATCACAATATGATACAATACCTGCAGCAGAATCCGAGCTTTCTGATGTGCCTCTGACAGTCAGATTCTTGATTGTGCCCCCGGACACATATCCAAACAGCCCTGAATAACTTCCATCTGTTTTAGCTGTCATATTTTTTATTGTATGACCCTGGCCGTCAAAAACACCTTCAAAAGCCTTCGAACCTGATGAGCCTATGCGATTCCAGTATCTTGTGCCTTCCGTACCGTCATTGTTTGCAAGCGATATGTCGCATCCGAGTTTTACTGTTTTGCCTTTAAAGCTGTATCCTTTGGTATTTACCAGATAGGCAAGTCCTGCAAGCTGATTTGCATTTTTAATTGTGAAGCTGGACTTTGATGAGTCATACCAGCTGGTATCTGCAAGAGATATCCATCTCTTTTCCTGAGTTTTCGGCTCTGCCGTAACCTTCAGGCCCTTTGATATTGATGTGGTTACTTTGTGTATTCCCGATTCATTGCTTGATGCAGCTCCATCACCGTAAGTATATGTATATACAAAACCGCCTGTATATTCAAGGTTTTCATCTTCTGGGAACGCACCGTCTTTTAATACGGCCCTGACTGTAAGTACATCCAGCTGATAGAGACCCTCGCCTTTGAGAATCTGTCTGTCGCTGACTTTTACTGTTTCCCCGTTTTCAAGTATTGTTCCTGATTTTTTCCCCGATATCTGATAGCTTTCCTTTTCTTCAAATGTGATATTTCCTTTTTCAAGTTTAATAAACTTCGCCGAAAGAGTCACATCAGATGTAACTGTATAATAGTCGGCATATATTTCATTGCCGTTTGCTGTATACGTATCAAGAGTATATCCGCCGTTGGCACTGTATGATAAATGCGCAACACTTCCGTAAGGGACTTCGCCTTCAATACTGCCTGTTACAGTGCCCCCTTCTGTCTGCTTTATTGTAACCTTACATACTTTTGATGAATCATATGAATCATTTTCAAAGAAGAGAACAGGATATCCTCCATTTATGCCTTTTGTATCTGCTGCAAATGCATCTCCGCACTTATTCAAAGCTTTGTATAAATCCGCGCCCTTCATCTGTGCTGATGTCATTTTTTGCACATCAACTTTAATTGATGTAGATACGCCTTTGTAGTATCCGTCTGAATCAGGATCACTGTCGCACCCTTCAAGATAATAGCAGTTTGCAACTGTATATGTGCCGTCATCATGTCCGCCTATGCCCCTGGCATATTTGGCCTCATCAACAGTTATTGTTCCTGTATTGTAGCAGTTGTAAATACTGAGGCCTGCATTTTCACCCACAATGCCTCCTGAGGATGTAGGATATGATCCAGATATTTTGCCTGTATTATAGCAGTTTACTATTTTGCCTGCATATCCTCTGCCTACAATTCCGGCTCTTCCTCTTGAATCTGTACTTCTTACATCTGCATGATTACCGCAGTTTTCTATGATAGCGCCGCCTTCAAGATCCCCGACATTTCCAACAATACCGCCAACCATTCTTCTGCCGTATACATATCCATCCAGTGTAAGATTTTTTACTCCCGGCTGGAAGCCTTCGGGTTTTTCACTCGGATTCGTGTCGTAATCGTCCGCAATATATCCCACAAGACCTATCGCCATAGAATTTCCGAAATCTTTATCTGTATATCTGTTGCAGTAAAGGTTTGTTATCCTGTGACCACCACCATCTAAAACTCCATTAAATATAGACTCTATGGTCTGTACGTCTTTGGTTTCACCCTTTTGATATGATCTTGTATCCATAGGGAATTTACCGCCTATAGGAGTCCAGTTTGGTCCTGACCATTTGCCGTTTTTGTATACACCGCCCATATCAAGATCGGCCGTAATATGTATGGTCTTACCCATAAAATCATATTCGCTGCTACCCACATATACTGTATCTGACTGGCTGCCGCCCTGTACACCTGTGAGCTGGAAATCATCTACCCTGGTGCATTTGATAAGTTTTTTGTTTCCTATGATTTTTTTGCAGTCCTGCGACACCTTGCCGTTTACCATTGCTGCAAGTCCTGCAAGTTCTGCAGGTGTTGAGATATAGTAGTCTGAGGCAGCATCTCCGCCCTGCTCTTCATACCATGTCAAATCAACGCTGCCGTCCCATTTGCCGCTGTCTGCATATACTGCTGCCTGGGGTACACATACCATCTGCAGCACTAAAGCCGCACAAAGGAGCATTGAAAACAGTTTTTTTCTAAACATAACTTTCTCCTATTCTTCATCTTTTATAACGTAGTATTTCCCGCTTTCGGCATCGTAATACACTTCGCCAAGCTTATTCATGCCTCCGCCTTCATCCAAATCCTCAGGCTTGTCTTTTTCTTCGAGGTCACTCTCCTCAAACTCAACAGCATCTTCTTTGTTTATCTGTTCGCCCTGCGCCTGAAGTGTCATGCCCCCTTCAGAGGAAGCATCCCCTCCTGTTGTGGATACGTCTACATTCCAGTGTATAATAAGTGCAAGCATAATACCTACGGCCAGTATAAGCATTATATCTGCCATGTTCGCCGCATAATTCAAAGGATTAATATCACTGTCAGTTGCAAAGCGGTTTTTCCTTCTCCTGTCTTTTTTAATCATTGCGTTTTTTCTCCATTTCCACCACACAATCCATCACAGTTTCAAGCACTGACATATAGTTGTTGTACCAGCCTCTCCTTATTGAGGAAATCACTATTGCAATTGCTGCAACTATAAGGCCTGCTATGGTCGTATCAAATGCTGTCATAAGAGATTGCGACAGTGTCATGGTATCTCCCTGACCCAGTGCTATTATCCCCGGTCCCAAGGGAATCAGCGTCCCAAGCAGGCCGAACATCGGGCCGAGCTTTGCAAGTAAATCTGTAGGCACGAGCTTTTTATCGTATCTTTCCTGCTCTGCCTCGAGAAGATTTGCTGCTAGCGATTCAAGCATCGTATCATTGAATTCAGGATGCTTTGTCACCTCAACCAGCGCTTCTTTTTGTGTTTTGAGAAGACCGCTAAACTCTATTATATCTTCAAGAGGCTCTTCCCCTGCCCTTATTTCATCTAAAAGTTTAGGGAGCTGCACCTTCATATGTTTATGTTCGTTCAGATGTTCGGATATTATCCATCCTATTGCAACAAGTATTGCTGCAATAAACAGAATCAATATTATAACTACCGGTATCTGCAGCACACTTGTCATCGAATGTAATACTTTGCTTATAAATGTCATTGACTTCACCTATCTCTTTCTTAAAAATTCCACATATCCTGCGGCCATTCCTGCCGCTATAAGGCCTGCAGCGCCTACAGCGACAAATGGCAGTACTGTTTTTTCTGTCTGTCTGTTTTCGTTCACTTCAAGCTGATCGTACTGTGATTCATCCACTTCAGCCAGAAGCCTTGCAATATCGTCACTCAAAACATATGCTTTAAGGCCACTGCCTTCCTTATCCCCTTTTTCTGATTTTTCACCGCTGTCTCCCGTCCCGGAATTCTCTGTCCCGTCGCCATTATCTCCTCCATCGTCTCCGCCTCCTGAGCCTATGGCAACAGTGCCGCCCTCAACAGAAAGTCCCAGATATGAGCCGCTGATATATGCTTCTCCTTCTTTGAGTGTTTCGTAATCAATAGTAACAGTTATAGCATCATTGTACTGGTCTGCAGCCTGCATCGATATATCCTTTATTTTAAGAACAGTTTCATCGCTTGAATTCCAGTTCAGCTTGTCTATCAGTTCCTGTATCATCGCCTCATCGCCTGTAGATACATTGAATGTTACGGTATGTGCTCCCACCTTTTGCGAAAGCTCTACTTTTTCCTGTTTGACTTTTGGCACTCCTTTGAGTGCTATATACATTGTATGAACGTATTTGGCCGTCTGATTTGTCCTGCTTTCCATCGGCTGTGTCTGCCCGAACAGGAGTCTGAAGCGGTTGCCTGTTCCCATCGAAGTATAATTGGGGGCTGTGTTTTCTGTTCCTGCTTCATAAGATGCCCAGCTGTCTTCGAGAGCCAGCATCGGTTTGACCACTGTCTTATCATTCCATGCTTTGCTGTCAAGAAGAACATCTTCCATTTTTTCTTTTTTTTCATTTTTCCATACAGGAGTCAGATATCCAGCCAGGTTGTTGAAATAGTATCTTTCTGTCTTGAACAGTTCACTTGATGTAAAGGATGTGAAATATCCTATGTCCTTGTCTGCCGTATAAAAGGATATGCTCTGTATATCTCGCAAAGACACTCCCGCATATTCTACGAAGTCTTCAATATAAAAGCCTCGGGCCGAATCTATTACTGTCCCAAATCTTTTGTCTGCACCTTCTTTGTAAAAGGAATATGCCACTTCATGAGTTGTCATTGCACCGCCCACATTATCATCAAGCTCTGTCCAGTGATATGTTGCTTTTTCAACATAGTCACTCTCCTCTATTCCCCAATATCCAACTTTAATTGTTATCGTATCTGTAACAGTCCCTGCACCATAGCAGGCAAGGCCTGTCTGCAATATTATCAGCAGGCAAGCGAATGTAACTGTCAGCATTTTTTTTATTTTTTTTCTCAAAACTTTGCTCCTATTTCAGCGTTGAGTTTGCAAGCATTTCTTCTGCCTCTTCATCAGAAAGTTCATGGTTCCAGAACAGAGAATAAAATTCTTTTGCTTTTTCAACCATATCGTAATCATAAACTTCCGGATATACAAGGTTCCCAAGCCACCACAATCCAAGTACTCTGTTTATTGACGGCGGGCCGCTCATCCAGCAGTAAGGCAGATTCGGTATTTCATAATAATCATCATTTTTAACAGCACGGAGTCCAGACCAACCGCTTGATTTTTTCTTTGCATCTTTGTATGGTCCTCCTGTTGTCAGAACTATAACATCAGGATCTGAAATATATAACTCCTCCATGTTTACAAGGGTACCACCGCCGCTGTTTGTTATCTCATCTTCAGGAACCTGTATTGCATTTACAGCTCCTATTGTATCTATAACATCTGACTGAATTGAACCTGATGCGTTGGCATTGAGCCCTGCTGAGCCTGTACCGTAATAAACTGTTTTTCGTTCGCTTTCAGGTATAAGAGCTGCATTTGCTCTGACTTCCGCCACTGTATTTTCAACATATGCCGCCAGTTTTTCCCCAGCTTCCTCCTTGCCGAGAATCTTCCCCAGAGTCCTGTAAGCCTCAGGGAACGTATCAAGAGTTGCTTCAACAAAAACAGTCGGTATACCTGTCTGCCTTTGAATAGTATTCATATCCTGTTTATGCGTATCTTTTTTGTCCCCTATATCAATTATAATCTGCGGGTCAGCAGCTATAAGTGCTTCCATGTTAAGGTTGGCTTTACTCCCGTAAAACTGCCCGAAAGTTGGAAGTGTCCACATTTCTTCGGGATAATACTTCATCTGGTCTTTTGAAGGTGTACTGGAGAGTCCCACCAGCATTTCGGGAGCAATCGTCATAAGCACCATCTCAGATGTAGCACCTGAGGGTGCGATTCTGTCAACATCAACAGGTATTTCAACGTCTCTGCCACAAGAATCAGTAATTACCCATGTTTCTCCCTCGCCGACATTTGTTTTGCCACCGCAGCCTGTAAATATACATACTGCCAATATCAGCAGCATAATGAGTCCAACCAGCTTTCTGTTCACTTCTCTGCCTCCAAAAATCCGAATTTTCACTGTAAATTTCAGTTTTATGTGTTTTAACATATTTTGCTCTGTGTTTGCACAACTATATAATTTGGCAACCTATATTATATCATCCCTCTATGCAAAAAGTGTTGTTCAAACAACACTTTTTGTTTGTCAACAAATCAGTACCGTACTTTTACAGTTTTGTACCGGCAACGAAAGCTGTTGACGTACTCTATCGAGTATTGTATAATCAAGTCATACAAGAGGCGAGCTGAAGCGGTTTAGATTTATGAAAGGATTTCATGCCTGTGAACGACTATGAATTGCTTGTAATCGTATTGATGATTATAGGTTTAGTGGTTCAGGCGGATAACCACAAGTAAATTATAACCGCCAAGCTGGGGGCTTGACGGTTTTTAAAAGCTTCTTTTCCTCAAACCGCTTTAAACGGTTTCGCCTTTTGTACATAGATTATATCATATTCAGAAAAAGCCTGCAACTGTAAAGGTTAAGATATTACAGGCAAGTTCTGTTTTGTTCAATTCTCGATACACGAGGCGAGCTGACAGGCGGTTTAGATTTATGAAAGGATATATGCACATGAGCGACTACGAAATAATAGTCATCGTATTGATGATTATAGGTTTAGTTGTTCGGGTGGATAACCACAAGTAAATTATAACCGCCAAGCTGGGAACTTGACGGTTATCAAAAAACTTCCAATTTCTCAAACCGCTTCAAACGGTTTCGCCTTTTGTATATAAATCATATCACATGCAGGAGGTAATTGCAATGACAAAACCAAAAGCCAAAACATCTACAGCAGCAAAGCGCCGCTACAACAACAAGGTATATGCCAAGGTCCAGGCGGAGCTGCCGCGTGAGCTGGTAGAGCAGTTCAAAATCAAATGCAAGGAAACAGATACAAGTCAGGCCAGCGTTTTGAGAGATGCTATTGCAGATTTCCTGAAAGAGGATTAGAGCATTTAGCTCTAACCTTTATTGCTGTTTCCTACAGGAACAAAAACTCTTGCTTCCTCATCTCCTCTTGTCGTTGTCAGGATTTTAACTTCAACGCCATAAAGCTTTCTCATCATTTCTTCATTAAGCACTTTTTCCGAAGAACCAGCAGCTACAAATTCACCCTTTTGTATTACAAAGCACTTATCTGCAAACAATAATGCATGCTCCGGATTATGAGTTGACAGTATTACTGTATATCCATTCTGAGTAAGTTCTTTTGCTTTTGACATAACTCTGTATTGATTGCCATAGTCAAGGTTGGCTGTAGGTTCATCCATGATAAGGATTTTTGCATCCTGCACCAGGGCTCTTGACAAAAGAGCCAGCTGTCTTTCTCCTCCTGAAATCCTGCCAAAACCTCTCCCCGCAAGATGCTCTATACCAAGCTCAGCCAAAGCCTTATACGCAGCTTCAACCTGCTCCCTACCTGGAGATTGCAAAAGCTTAAGCGAACCTGTAGTCCCCATCAGCACCATATCGAGCACAGTATAATTAAATACAGGCACTGTTGTCTGCGGGATATATGCAACAGCCTTTGCCAGCTCGCTTCTGTTCATTTCCTTTATGTCTTGCCCCTCTATCATTATCTGCCCGCTGTATCCTTTGAGAAATCCCAATATGCACCGGAACAATGTGCTTTTGCCTGCACCGTTAGGTCCAAGAACTGCAACCAGACTGTTCTCATGTGCCCTAAAATCCATATTTTTCAGTACGGGAGTGCTTCCATATGAGAAGCTAAGATTTTTTGTTTCAATTCTCACGGGAAACACCACCTTTCAGTATCAGATATACAAAGATAGGAGCCCCCACAAAGGATGTAAGTATTCCCAGTGGTATCTCACCTGTTGTAGCAAGTCTTGCTATGTTGTCTACAACCATCAGGAAAGTCGCTCCAAACAATGCTGATGCAGGTATTATCCTTCTATAGTCGTATCCGAATATCATTCTGCAGAAATGAGGGATAACAAGACCTACCCAGCCTATCATCCCGCTTATTGCAACACTTGCGGCTGTGAGAAGAGTCGCACATACGATAACTATCAGCCTTAAAGCCCTTGTATTTATTCCCATTGACTGGGCCTCTTCTTCGCCTACAGTCAGCAGATTCATTCTCCATTTGAGCAAAAACAGCGGTATGGCCCCTATAAGCATCGGAGCCAGCGCAAAAGCCACATCGTCAGGTTTTATCGATACCAGGCTACCCATCAGCCAGTATGTAATTGCAGGGAGTGTCTGCTCCGTATCAGCCACCAGCTTTACAAATGATGTTCCTGATGAAAAAAGCGATCCTATCATCATCCCTGCAAGTATCATTGCAAGGGTAGCGTTTATTCTACTTGCTCTGCTCACCACATAGGCAAGAAGTACCGCTGCAAGCCCGAAAAAGAATGCGGCTGCAGATATGCCCATATAGCTGAAACCAAGAAGTATTGCAAGTGCTGCACCAAAGCCTGCACCTGAGCTTGCGCCCAGTATGTCAGGTGACACCATTGGGTTTTGAAACATTCCCTGGTATGATACTCCTGCAAGAGACAGTGCCGCTCCTATCATAGCAGCTGCAAGCACTCTCGGAAGCCTTATCTGAAATACTACGTTTACTGCCGAATCCGGCCATGTCTGCTGTATATCAAAAATCCTTGATAGGAGTATTTTTATCAGCTCTCCCGGCATTATATGATATCTGCCCAGCATGAAAGAGCCAAAGAATACCACTACAAATACTGCTATCAGAATTATAAGTCTAAGTTTGAAATTTCGTTGTTTTTCCATGTATTGTTACCTTTTATTTGTTGTTTAGTTGCAATACGCATGCATTTAATGATATTATATCATAACAAAATCATTTTTATCTATCCAAAATATCGCAGAGCACCGGAGGCAGCTTATGATAAATAAAGAACAGACCCTAATACGTATCCCAAACGGCTATAGTAGATGCCAATATGCATTTTTCCCGGGGCTGACGCTTTGCGCTTTTTCCCCGGATCAGGTCGTTTTGGCATATGAAACAATCCTGCAGCAATTTGACGATACTGCAATATTCATATCTCAAAATGATGCTGAAATAATAAAAAAACATTGGTCGGATATGGGAAACCCCACCATTATAACTGCAAATTCTTCAGATGCGCTCATGTTCAAAGAGACCTTTCCGGAAATACATGTCGCATCGCTTTTTGAGCAATTCGCAAAATGGAATATCTTCGGCTCGTGTGTCCATGATGAATACAATTTAATTGAACCAAACAAGTCGCTGAAAGCTTTGCTTGAAACCATGGGAGCAACAATCAGAGAGAGTTCCTGCGATGATTCTCTGCCATTTCTTACTTGCGATATTAATACGCGAAACAGACTGCTTTCGGAGGGCAAAGACGCATATTATGCTTTAGATTTATTTTTTGAAAACGATCCGGAAGAAGATGAAGCGCATGACCATGAAAATCATCAGCAATCTGCACTTCGCTCACCGGATGAATGCAGGTCAAAGCTTTGCAGTTCATCTGAACAATGTCAGAATGTTTCTGATTTGATTGAAACATTGCAAGCTCTGTTTTTTGCATAGCATTCGCCTATTTATCCCATGATATAAATGCCCATGTAGCCATACCATCATGATCGTAATGCCAAAGCCCATCTTCTTTAATGAGATGGTGCTTTGTATATTCTGCCAGCTTTTGCTGTTGCATTTTCGTCAGCTTCTCTGGGAACTTTTCACTCACCTTTTGGATGCAATCTTCAAAGCTGTCATACTTCTGACTTTTGAAAATCCCTGGAATATATAAAAGCTCCGGCATTTTGTTCATATCAAAAAGGATATTCATAATATATACGAAAACTCCATAATCCGGTTTATTGTACCCTATTTCTTCTGCAATCCTGCGGTCATACCCGTATCTGCCGGTCGTCCATACCCCAACGCATACTTTTCTTGAAGCCTTTGTCTCAAGTTTTTTGAGGCAGCCTTCAACATCATCGGCTATAAGGGATCGGGAGGATATAGCGACATCACATACCGGGATTTCCCGCAGGCTCCAGTCTTCATTCCAATCAAGCTGCATCGGGTGTATCAAATCTGACAGGCCAAATTTTTTGGCGTCATGCTCCAGTATTTCAAGCATTCTCGGCGAAAAATCCGCTGCATAGACTTCATGTCCTTTTTGTGCAAAAGGGATTGCCAGAGTCCCTGAAGCGCATCCCATATCAAATATTGTTTCTCCTGATTTGAGTCCTGCTTTTTCATAAAAAGCCTCAGCATACATGTCTTTTTCTCCTGGCCCGGGATCTTTTCGAAACCTCGGTGCAAACTCATTCCAGAATTCCACATCGTCATTATGCCCTGTGCTTTCTCTTGTGTTTTTCCATTCCTTGTTCCAGTCCATTTTATTCTCCCTCGTTTCTAACTTTACCTCTCATAGAATAACACATCTTTTGGCAAAGTTGTACATATAATTTGGTTTCTGTCCGCCTCATAACAAAAACATTTTTTCTTTGAAGAATATGTTTTTGCAAGTGTTGCCAAGCCAACATTTTTTTGATATATTTTTATTATATAATTATAACTGATTTATTGCATAGGGGATGTTGTATTGG
>CAVAON010000064.1:0-10656 GCA_963590215.1 Anaerovoracaceae bacterium
ACGAAGTTGTCATCGAAGCGGACCCGCGCATGTCCTTGGATGCTGTTTGTGAGCAGATGGGCCGCACGCCTCCCTGGGCAAAAGGACTCCTCCTTCGTGCTGATGGCTACGCTACACCGTTTTACAAAAAAGACTAAAAAATATCCGCTCAAATCTGACGTTCATCTCCAGTGGAAACTAGAGGTGGACGTCTTTTTTATGGTCTGCCGGAAAGGAGGACTCTGGTATGAGCATCAGCAAATACAACTGCGAGGGCTATCCTGACCCAACCGCGCACGGCGCATTGGTGAATGTAGAACAGGAAGAACGTGCCCTTCGCGCTTTCAGGCCCATCGTCTATATCTGCTCACCCTATGCTGGCGACATTGAAGCAAACACGGCAGCAGCAAGACGATACAGCCGCTTTGCCGTGGACAAGGGATATATCCCTATCGCGCCACACTTACTGTTTCCACAGTTTCTGGATGATGCCGATCCGAAAGAACGCCAGCTGGGCTTATTTTTCGGGAATGCCCTGATGAGCAAGTGCTCGGAAGTCTGGGTGTTTGGCAATCACATCTCAGCCGGTATGGAAGCAGAAATCAACCGCGCCAAGTGGAAAAACTACCGCTTGCGCTATTTCACAGAAGAATGTCAGGAGGCTTAACGCTATGTATGGAATTAAAGAAAACAGACGCAGATTGAAGGATGGAACAGAAATCTCTACCTATACCCGTGATGTTGTCAGTTGCAACATTCTCGAAGTAGAAGCTGGGACCACAGGCTATATGGGCGGCGATACCGGTCATGGCGGTCGTACTTATTTTCGCATCAAGGATGAAGGCTGCACTGACATGGACATCCGCGTGATGCGAGACTGCTTTGGCGATGCAGAAGGCTTCGAGGTCACACTTGGTGGTGATTGCGAGCTTGAGACGATGATCCGTGCGCTCAAATTCATCACGAAGGTTCTGGAGGAAGAATCCAAGGAGGTATACGACTAATGTTTGCTATTTACAGTGCGGACGTTACCGGCAATCCCGGCAACTGCTCCTATCCTCATAAGCACGTCATTCTGGATGAAGACAGCCTGAGAGCTGCCATCAGCCATGACTATGTATGTGCGGAATACAAAAACAACTACCGAAATGGCGACAACTTTATCGGCAGTGACTGCCTGCCCGTGGACTGCGACAATGATCACTCTGAGAATCCGGACGACTGGATCACTCCGGAGGAGGTCATGCACGCCTTTCCCGGTGTGACCTTTGCAGTCCATTACAGTCGTTTCAACAACAAGGTGAAGAATGGCAAGGCAGCAAGGCCCAAGTTTCATGTCCTTTTCCCGATCGATTATGTGACGGATGCTACTCTTTACAGCGATATGAAAAAGCTGGTCAATTCCATCTTTCCTTATTTCGATACGAAAGCGCTGGATGCAGCTCGTTTCTTTTTTGGCACTGCTGCCGCTGATGTTGCCTTGTATCCTGGTCGCATGAACCTGACGGAATATCTCGATGAGGATATTTTCGATGAAGATATGCCGGATGGTCAGTACGATGGTGCAACGATTCCCCAAGGCAGCCGTAATGCCACCATGTCTCGCTTTGCCGGAAAGGTCATCAAGAAATATGGTGACTGCGACACAGCCTATCAGGCGTTTCTGGAAGAAGCAGATAAATGCGATCCGCCGCTGGATGCATCTGAACTTGCTACCATCTGGCATAGTGCACAGCGCTTTTATGCTCGTGTTCAGCAGCAGGATGGTTATGTTGCACCAGAACTCTATAACGATCCTTCCTGTTATAAACCGGAGGATTACTCCGATGTTGGCCAGGCTGAGGTGTTAGCAAAATACTTCTCCAACGAGCTCCGCTATTCTCCCGCCACTCACTTCATTCGCTACTCTGACCACTACTGGCAGGAGTCGGAACCAGGTGCCCAGGCCGTGGCTCATGAGCTTACCCGCAGACAGCTGAAGGAAGCAAATCGTGATCTTCTGGAAGCATTGGAAAAGATGAAAAACTGCGGTGCTCAGAATATTCTCGATAGCACCTCAAAGGCAAAGGCGGAACAGCTGATGAACGAACAGCAGCTGAAAGTCTATCGTGAGCTTTTGGAGGCCAAGGCCTATCAGGCTTTTGCCGTCAAACGCCGCGATTCCAAGAATGTCACCTCGACTCTAAAGGAATCCCATCCTATGCTGGAAATTTCTCCTCGCGACCTGGATGCAGACTGCTTTGCGCTTTGCACACCGGAGGCAACCTTTGACCTTCGTCAGGGTATGGCCGGAGCCAGGGAACATTCGCCGGAGGACTTCATCACCAAAATTACCAGCGTATCGCCAAACCAGAAAGGCATGCAGATCTGGCTGGATAGTTTGAATCTCATCTTCCAGCACAATCAAGAACTCATTGATTACGTGCAGATGATTTGTGGCCTGGCTGCCATCGGCAAGGTTTACGTAGAAGCGCTGATCATCGCTTATGGAGATGGCCGCAACGGCAAGTCCACCTTCTGGAATGCCATCTCCCGCGTGCTGGGGCTTTACTCCGGTAACATTTCCGCAGACACCCTGACTGTAGGCTGCCGCAGAAACATTAAACCGGAAATGGCTGAGGTGAAAGGAAAGCGACTCCTCATTGCCGCCGAGATGCAGGAAGGTGCAAGGCTCAACGACTCCACCGTCAAGCAGCTCTGCTCCACCGATGATGTCTTTGCAGAAAAGAAATACAAGGACCCGTTTTCCTTCAAGCCCTGCCACACCCTGGTGCTCTATACCAATCATCTCCCTCGCGTCAGTGCTTCCGATGATGGTATCTGGAGGAGACTCATCGTCATTCCTTTCAATGCAAAGATTACCGGCAGCAGCGACATCAAGAATTACAGCGAGTATCTCTACGACAATGCTGGCGGCGCGATCCTCGCCTGGATCATCGAAGGCAGCAAGAAGGTCATCGATGCCGACTACCATATCCCGGTTCCGAGCTGCGTGCAGGATGCCATCGATGAATACCGCAGCCAGAATGACTGGTTCGGGCATTTCATTGAGGAGAAGTGCATCATTGGTGACGAATATAAGGAGAACTCCTCTAATCTCTATCAGGCCTACCGCAATCACTGCATCGATTGTAACGAGTATGTGAGATCCACGGCTGACTTCTACTTTGCTATGGAAAATGCTGGATACGAACGTGTTACTTTTAGTCGAAAGCGCTATTTTAAAGGACTGCGCTTGCGTACCGAGGACGATTTTGACGAGGATTTTTTAGACTGATAGGACCCAATGACAAGGTGTATCAATGTCTCTGTATAAACTTTTCTATAGGCTATAAAAAATCATATATAGAAAAGTTCAGTAAATACCATTGATACACCTTGCACTTAAAGAAAAATAGCCACTTATGGGAGGTCGACAATGTTAGAAAAACAGATAGAACAGAAACTTACCCGGATGGTAAAGCAGCATGGTGGCATCGCCGTAAAGTTCGTGTCTCCGAGTTTTGCGGGAATGCCGGATCGTCTGGTCTTATTACCTGATGGGATCATCGCCTTCGTAGAACTGAAGGCCCCACAGAAAAAGCCCCGCCCGCTTCAGGTATCAAGGCACAGGCTGCTACGCTCACTTGGCTTTTCGGTCTATGTGATTGATGGCGTAGAGCAGATTGGAGGGATGCTACATGAACTTCTCTCCACATAATTACCAGGCCTATGCCATCGACTATATCGAGACGCATCCGATTGCTGCAGTTCTCCTCGATATGGGTCTTGGCAAGACGGTCATTTCCCTGACTGCCATCGCGGACCTCTTGTTTGACAGCTTCGAGGCCCATCGTATCCTGGTGGTCGCTCCTTTACGAGTGGCCCGTGATACCTGGCCTGCGGAAATTGAAAAATGGGAACACCTGCAACACCTCACCTACGCCGTTTGCGTGGGGACACCGAAGGAACGACGCGCGGCTCTTTTATCGGGAGCAGACGTCACCATCATCAACAGAGAGAACCTTGGCTGGCTAATTGATTCCAGTGGTTTTGACTTTGATTACGATATGGTCATCATTGATGAGCTCTCTTCCTTCAAGAATCACAAGTCAAAGCGATTTCAGGCTCTCATGAAGGTGCGGCCACAAGTAAAACGCATCATCGGCCTTACCGGCACGCCCTCCTCCAACGGTCTCATGGACTTGTGGGCAGAGTTCAAGCTCCTGGATTTTGGAGAGCGTTTAGGTCGCTTCATTACCCATTATCGAAATGATTACTTCATCCCGGACAAGCGAAACGGTGAAATCATCTACTCTTACAAGCCAATGCCTTATGCAGAGGATGCTATCTACCGGAAGATATCAGATATCACGATTTCCATGAAATCCACCGATCATCTGCAGATGCCAGAGCTGATTTCCTCGCAATATGAAGTACAGCTATCCGAGGAAGAGACTCAGCGATATGAAGAGCTGAAGGCAGACTTTATATTGGAGCTCCCGGAAGGAGAAATCACTGCTGCCAATGCTGCTTCTCTTACCGGAAAGTTATCACAGCTGGCCAATGGTGCCATTTATGACGATGACGGCAATATCCTGGAATTCCATGATCGGAAGCTGGATGCCCTGGAGGATCTCATCGAAGCCGCCAACGGAAAGCCTCTCCTGGTGGCCTACTGGTTCAAGCATGATCTGCAGCGAATCAAGAAGCGCTTTGATGTCCGGGAGATAAAATCCAGCAAGGATATCACTGACTGGAACAATGGCGATATTCCTGTTGCTGTGATTCATCCCGCCTCTGCCGGTCATGGACTAAACCTCCAGGCTGGCGGCTCCACCCTGATCTGGTTTGGGCTGACCTGGTCCCTGGAATTATATCAGCAGACCAACGCCCGCCTCTGGAGACAAGGACAGACTTCCGGCACTGTGGTCATCGAGCACATCATTACCAAAGGCACCATCGATGAACGCATCCTGAAGGCTCTGTCTTTGAAGGAGGTCACCCAGAACGCACTCATTGATGCGGTAAAAGCAAATCTATGACAATCTACGACAACATAGGTCAATCCGAGGAAATTTTATAATTCGGAGGTACTCTATGAACGCAAAAGAATATTTATCCCAGGCCCGCAACCTGGATCAGCGCATTATCACCAAAACCCAGATGATTGATTCCTTAAATGACCTGGCTACCCGCTGCACCACCACCTATTCGGATATGCCTAAGAGTCCCAATCACGGCAACTCTCGTCTGGAAGAATGTGTCATGAAGATCATCGACCTGGAGGAACAGATCACCGCAGACATGGAAAAACTGGTGGATTTGAAAAAGGAGATCACCTACGTTATTCAGTCCGTTTCCAATCCGGAATATCAGGACCTTCTGGCCAAGCGGTACATCTGCTGTGAGTCCTGGGAAAAGATCGCTGTGGATATGAACTACGAACTTCGCTACATTCACAAGCTCCACAGCCGTGCCCTGCAAGAGGTGAAAATTCCTGAGCCAACCGAAGATGGACACGAAAAGACATAGAAAGACACCATCGACTTCTGTTAGTATTATACTAGCGAAAAGCGAAGATCACAGAAGCCTTGTAGGACCAGTTCCTGCAGGGCTTTTATTATGCCCACAAGGAGGTGAAACCAATGCCTAGAAAGCCAAAGCGTCCCTGCTCTCATCCCGGCTGTCCCAACCTGACGGACGGCAGATTTTGTGAAGTGCACGCCAAGGAAGAAGCCAAACGCTACGAGCACTACGACAGAGACCCTGCTACCAAGCGTCGCTACGGCCGTGCCTGGAAACGTATCCGTGACAGCTACGCTGCCGCTCATCCGCTTTGTGAGGTCTGCCTTGCGAAGGGTGTGTACACACCAACCGAGGAGATCCATCACATGCTGCCGCTGTCTCAGGGTGGAACCCATGACCGCGACAACCTGAAAGCATTGTGCAAAGCCTGCCATGCTCGCATCCATGCCGAGCGAGGTGACCGCTGGCACAATACACAAAATTGATGCGTTTTCTTTGTGCGCTATGGAGGCCCAGGGGCGGTCTGAATCTCTACGGCGCTGCTGCCGGGGAACGGGCGTGGGGTCTCACGCACAAAAACGCGTTTTCAAACGGGGTAATAGGCCCCAGAACCAGGAGGTGATTCATTTTGGCTAAGGACGGAACCAACCGTGGCGGCGCTCGTATCGGTGCCGGAGCCAAGAAAAAGCCCTTAGCTGACAAGATCGCTGAGGGTAATCCGGGCAAACGAAAGCTGACTGTCATCGAGTTTGAAGATCAAGCTGCAGATTTAGAAGGTCAGCAGATGCCCAAACCATCCAAACTCCTATCCGCCACCCAAAAGGACGGGAAACCGCTGGTGGCTGAAGAAGTATATAAGGCAACCTGGGAGTGGCTGGCAGAGCGCAGGTGTGCATCACTTGTTTCTCCCCAGCTTCTGGAACGCTACGCCATGAGCGTGGCCAGATGGATTCAGTGCGAGGAAGCAATTACAGATTATGGTTTTCTTGCCAAGCATCCTACGACAGGAAATGCTATGCAATCTCCCTACGTAGCTATGAGTCAGAACTTTATGAGCCAGACAAACCGGCTCTGGATGGAAATCTATCAAATCGTAAAAGAAAATTGCGCAACGGAGTACAAGGGCGAAACGCCTATGGATGATGCAATGGAACGCCTGCTCCGTGCAAGGAAAGGAAACTAATATGGACTATCAGGAATTTATGAGCCTGCTTAAGAATTATCGTCACCAGCTGAGCTTCCAGCAGTTTAGCACACTTCGAGGTCAGGCCAGGGCCGGTGATATTGATGCTGCCTATAAGGGCCTACAGAAACTACTCAGGAGGAACACGCCATGCTAATTGAAAAGAAAAATGTCGCCGATCTGCTTCCTGCAGATTACAATCCCCGCAAGGATCTAAAGCCCGGCGATCCGGAATATGAAAAGCTAAAGCGCTCCATTGAACAGTTCGGATACGTGGAACCAGTCATCTGGAATGCCACCACCGGATGCGTTGTTGGCGGTCATCAGCGGCTGAAGGTTCTCCAGGACATGGGAATGACTGAGGTCGACTGTGTTATTGTAGAGCTTGATGTAGAACACGAAAAGGCTCTGAATGTGGCCCTCAATAAAATCAGCGGTGAATGGGATAATGACAAGTTGGCGCTGCTCATTGCAGACCTGCAGGGCGCTGACTTTGATGTCTCCCTCACCGGTTTCGAGCCCGCTGAGCTGGATGATCTTTTTAAAGATGACGTGAAAGGCGGCATCAAGGATGATGATTTTGATGTCGATGCGGAACTTGCCAAGCCTACCATAACAAAGGCCGGTGACCTCTGGTGCCTTGGCCAGCACAGACTCTTCTGCGGCGATAGCACCAAGGCTGAAAGCTACGAAATGCTGATGGTCGGTAAGAAAGCAAATCTGGTGGTGACCGACCCGCCTTACAACGTGAACTACGAAGGCACCGCCGGTAAGATTCAGAACGACAACATGGATAACGATTCCTTCTATCAATTCCTTCTGGATGCCTTCACCAATATGGAAGCAGTCATGGCGGATGATGCATCGATCTATGTATTCCATGCCGATACGGAAGGTCTGAATTTTAGAAAAGCATTCTCTGATGCAGGCTTCTATCTCTCCGGCTGCTGCATCTGGAAGAAGCCTTCTCTCGTGCTGGGCCGCTCACCGTATCAGTGGCAGCATGAACCTTGCCTCTTTGGCTGGAAGAAAAATGGCAAGCACCAATGGTACTCCGGACGCAAGGAAACCACCATCTGGGAATTTGAAAAGCCTAAGAAGAATGCGGATCATCCGACCATGAAGCCGGTAGCACTCATTGCCTACCCGATCATGAACTCCAGCCTCACCAACTGTATCGTCCTCGATCCTTTCGGAGGCTCCGGCAGCACACTGATTGCCTGCGAACAAACCGGCCGCATTTGCCACACAATTGAATTAGACGAGAAATACGCAGACGTCATCGTGAAGCGCTACATCGAACAGGTAGGCTCTTCCGATGGCGTTTCTGTTATCCGTGATGGACTTACTTACCGATATGATGAGGTCGCAATCTCCGAGGAATCCGAAGAAGCATAATACACACTTTTTGCGGTATCTTCCCGGTGAATCTTTGGTACATATATTATCCCTGAATTGCTTGATAATATGTGCCTTCAGAGTGATTAATGTACTACCAAAACAAAGGAGGATTCCACTATGGAGATCAGATTTAACGTAACAGGAACCGCCAGAAAAGAGCTGGTAGGGATTATTTCACAGGTAACCGGATGCAAGCAGGTTTATAAAGGAATGCCGAGCGCAGCCTACGAGGTAGCGGGCATCACCATCAGCAAGGATGGCACCGTAAGCTACGACGAGCGCACCGAAGAAGCTACCCTTCAGGCGATTCTTGAAGAAGCCGCTGCCGCAGGATTTGCTGCAGATGCATCTGAGGCAACAGAGACACAGGCTGGCGAAACACATGAATCACCGGCCACAACAGAAAGCACTGAGACAACAGAAGCCAAGATTGCCTCAGCTGCTTCCGACACTGGCCTGGTGATTTCCTTCCCCGCCGACAAGGTCAACCTGGAAAACCTGCAAAAGCTCCTGGAAAGCAAATCAGAGCTCATCAAAAAAGCCCTGGAGGTTGAAGCCTTCCCGATTGAGGAGCACGACGATAAGATCAGCTTCCCTTGGTGGCCTACCATGCCGGACTTCGATGCCATCACCGCCTACACCAATTTCCTGGCGGCCCTTTGTAAGATGAGCAAGGAACAGAAGCACATCACCGCAAAGGAGAAACCGGTGGAAAACGAAAAATACGCATTCCGCTGCTTCCTTCTCCGCCTCGGATTCATCGGAGACGAATACAAGCAAAGCCGCAAGATCCTCTGCCGCTACCTTTGCGGCAACAGCGCATATGCAGGAGGTGAAGGCCATGTTATTCGCTAACAGCGAGCAGGTGAAGCGCCTGCGCCTCCGCTATCCTGCCGGAACCAGAGTGGAGCTTGTAGAGATGGACGATGCCCAGGCACCGCCCATCGGCACTCTCGGAACCGTAACTGGTGTCGATGATACCGGCAGCATTCTGGTGGACTGGGACAATGGTTCCGGACTCAACGTAATCTACGGTGTGGACCGGGTGAAAAAGCTGTAAAATACACAGTTTTCTCCACATTCAAGCAGCACATCTTTGGTACATATATGATCGGTAATCAGCTTGCTATTATGTGCTTTTAGAGTGATATATGTACTACCAAAAGAAAACAGGGAGGTACACACCATGATGAACATTTTTGAAGAAACTTACAGAGGAATCCAGGAAGCCAAGAACGCCTACGCAGCAGCCACTGACGAGGCCGGACAGGACGCAGCAAGAGCCCTTTATAAGCAGGCAACCGCAAAGCTTGACAACTTAAGCGGCACCGAGCAGCGCATCTGGAGAGCTTACGAAACCGCCAAAGACTGCGGAAACGAATACCTGGACATCAACGACCCGGTTAGCGACGAGGCAGTCGAGAACCTGATTGCCAGCATGAAAGAGCATGGAATTGAAGCCTTCACCTTCTCCTCCACCTGGAGCAGCGCGGTTGAAACCGCATGGCTTTTCCAGAAGGCCGGATGCACCTTGGCAGGCCTCATCGAAATTAACAGCCATTACAAAGCCTTCATGAGCGACGAATACGAAAAAGCTCACGGCTACCTTTTCAAGATCAACTAAGGAGGACAAACGCATGTGGCATGAAGGAAGCATTCAGATCCCAACAGCGGAAGGAAAGAAAATCGCAAAGTACCAGGTAAAAACCTACGAAGAAGGCAGCGAGTACGGCATCAACGGCGGCAAGATCAGCAAGCTCTGGATCAAGCTGGATGGCAAGGTCATCGCAAGCTACGACAGAGGCTGGGATATAAAGCCCGATGAGAATAGCCAGACAGAACAGATCGCCTACTGCATTGTTTTGGAAAGCTACAACTAAAAACAACAGGAATTAAAGATTCCCGCAGGACCGCCCGAAAGGGTGTGTTCCTCGTTATACGATATATTTTTGATGACGGTCGCACCGATATGGTGGCGGCTTATTTTTATGCCCGGAGGTGAAACATGTGCGTAAATTAAAGAAATACAAACCGACGAAATTCAAAGCAAAGGATTCTCACTACGATACAGATGCAGCAGATTATGCCGTGAACTTCATCGAGTGCCTCTGCCACACCAAGGGCACCTGGGCCGGGAAGCCATTTGAGCTGATCGACTGGCAGGAACAGATCATCCGGGACCTCTTCGGAACACTGAAACCAAACGGCTATCGTCAGTTCAACACCGCCTATGTAGAAATTCCTAAGAAGATGGGAAAATCTGAGCTTGCTGCTGCCGTGGCCCTGCTTCTCACCTGCGGCGACGGCGAGGAACGCGCAGAGGTTTACGGATGCGCTGCTGACCGCCAGCAGGCAACCATCGTCTTTGATGTTGCTGCCGATATGGTGCGCATGTGTCCAGCGCTCAATAAGCGCGTGAAGATCCTGGCCTCTCAGAAACGAATCATCTACACACCTACCAATAGCTTCTATCAGGTACTATCCGCTGAAGCTTACTCCAAGCACGGTTTTAACATTCACGGCGTTGTCTTTGATGAGCTGCATACCCAGCCCAATAGAAAGCTCTTTGACGTTATGACCAAGGG
>CAVAON010000065.1:0-10646 GCA_963590215.1 Anaerovoracaceae bacterium
TCTGAATATGCAGGAAGGAGGAAACTGCCGGAGATAGGTTGGGAAGGAAAGGAAAGGAAAATGAAAAAAGTAAAACTTATTTTATCCGTTGCACTTGCGTTATCTTTTGCAATTGCAATGTGCGGATGCGGAGAACAAAGCTCTCCAGATAATCCGTCAGTTGCAGCACCTACGGGTACATATATAGGGCAGGACAACGACGGTGTTCAGGAATTTTTGGGAATAAGGTATGGTGAATTTACTCCATATCAGCCTGCATCAGATGTAACCACTACTGAAGCAGACGAGATTCAGGCAACGGAATGGGGTCCCAACTGTATTCAGCCTTATGATGAAGTTGAAGAGGCATCTACAGACCCATGCTCACAGGATTGTCTGTATCTGAATGTCTGGACCAAGGATGCAGAAACAAAGGATAAACCGGTAATCGTATGGATTCATGGCGGCAGCTATATTTGGGGCGGGACTACAGATTCACTGTATCATGGTGCTAACTTTGTAAGAAATCTGCCGGAGGGTGAAGACTGCGTATTTGTAACGCTAAATTACAGACTTTCAATCATGGGAGGATTAGATCTTTCTTCTCTTGATGGATACACAGATGATTATGCAAAATCGTGGAATCTGTCAAAGCTTGACCAGACACAGGCACTTAAATGGGTGAACGAAAATATTGAAAGCTTTGGAGGAAGCACAGACAACATAACTATCATGGGACATTCCTCAGGCGGTGCTGCAGTACAAATGCTTATGGCAGATCCTGATTCCAATCAGTATTTTAACAGAGTTATAGAAAACAGCGGGGTCCAGAATCAGGTTTGCATCAGTGATGAGCTTTTCAAAGAAAACTCGAAAAAGGTTCTTGAAATCCTTGATGTTGATTCAATCGACGAGCTTGTAAATCTGACAGACGAAGAGATTTCAGACAAGATGATTGAAATCAATGAAAATGTAGACGGAATAGGCAACAGAGCAGCTGATGGAGATGTCATATCAGAAACATGGTGGGATGACTTGAGAGAAGGCTCTGCAAAAGATATTGATCTGTTCATAGGCTCAGTCAACGGAGAAGAGGACTGGGATTCAACTGACTGGGACAAGGGACCTGCAGATGCTGTTACAGATTACAAGCTGGAATATGAATCACTGAAAGCTAGCAACGAAAAATATGACAAAACTTACGGCAGAATTCTGCCTTTTATGGAAGATGGCATAGTTGACAGCTATATGGACAAAGCAATGGGGAACGGAGAAAGTGATGTCATGGCGATACAGAGTCTTGTAAACGATATGTCTGCAACATATCCGGCACTTCTTGCAGCTGAAGCACAGTCAAAATGGAATGACAATGTATATGTATACTACTGGGAATATGCCCCTGACAAGGACGAGGTAGTTGAATATATGGGCGATGAAGCAGAGGTTTCACCTTGGAACAGAGCTCTTCATACTATGGACGTAAACTTTGAATTCGGTAACATTGAGGACGGATATGTAAACCAGACAGGTGATCCTGCCAAAGTGCCTATGGAGCTTGTGACAAAGATGCAGTCAGCTGTATATAATTTCGCAAAGACAGGCAATCCGAACAACGATAATATCCCTGAATGGGAAGCCTTCAATACAGATACAGAGGCAACTATGGTTGTAGGGCTTGATGAGACATGGCATTGTGAAAGCGACTACAGAGGAGATATAATGGATATTCTCAAACAATTAAGACCTTATGGTGAGAAATAGAGATTGTAAGCCACTGGGCTAAGGAGATGAAAATGAAGAAGAAAATTTTAAGTGTATTTGTCATGATAATGATTACTGCAATGATTATCACAGGCTGCGGCAGCAGCAGTGACAGCACAGGCAGTATCACTGACAGATTTGATTACGATCCGGAGGCGACAACGCCTACAGACACTTCGCAGATTGCAGTTCTTAAAGGCTCCTGGTATGACATGGGCTATCAGCTGGGAGAGCAGTACAAAGACGAAGTGATTGCAGCAACAGCATACAACGTTGCAGGTCAGGTTGAAATGTGGGGAAGCTACGAAGAAGCTGTCAAAGCTTACGATCCGTATCTTGAACTGGCTAAAAAATGGTTTAACCACGAAAAAGATGGCGGACTTGTTGATATGATACAGGGTACAGCAGATGCAACAGGTATGGATTTTAACGATGCAATGATGCTCTTTATTTCTGCAGACTCAAGCATTATGCCAGGTGAAAGCGGCGAGCAGCAGGTGGAAGCAGAGGACGAAAGAGACTGCTCCGCTGTAATGGCATGGGGCAATGCCACAGACACTGACGAGGATGGCGTAATAGGCGCCATGAAAGCAGACATAGGTTTTGGAGATCTGAACTTCATGCCGACACTGGTGATGTTTCCTGACAACGGTAATGCATTCATATCAACACATGGAGTATTCGGCTCCGCCTCAAATGAAAAAGGACTGCAGATACAGTCACCGGGAGGAAGTGTCGTAAATGAGGACGAGGTTTACAGGATAGGAATATATCCTACAATGTATCTTGCAGCATACTGCTCAACAACACAGGAGGCTATAGATGTTCTTGGAGATCCTGCAACAACTCCGGAGGATGAATGGTGGCCGTTCACAACAGACTTCAATGTATGCATAGGAGATGCCACAGGTGATGCGTGTGACTTTGAGCTGACAGGAACAGAGAGAAACATCAGAAGAAGCGGCGATGACAAATTCGTTGGAATAACAGAAGCAGGAGAAGCAAAGGTTGACAATGAAACAGGCGATTACCTTGCGGCAGCAAACTGGTTTATGGGCGAAAATATGCAGTTTACTTCAAGGTTGAACCCTGAGCTTGGTCTTGATGAGCTGTGGCCTGACGGACTTGTAAGATACTGGACTCTCGAAAAATATATGCAGGAAGGCATGAAAAACGGCGGCAACAATGTCGAAACAATCAGAGAGGCTATGAGCAGCTATATGTACTACATCAAAGAAGGCTGGGATTTTGACAGCTATCCTGATTATGACTATTACGGCACATTTGTTCCAAGCGACATCTACGAGGGATTTGAAGACGGAAGCGTTAAGAGATCTGAATACTACGGCGACTCATATGATGAAGAAGCATGGGGAGAAGCCATGAGCCTTTCGGATTCGAGAAATGCCAAAGAGTGGTGCACAGGTTGGCACAACAATTTGAAGGACGGCTGGACATGGAATCTTGACACAGGATACTGGTCACCTGAACCTTACACACCTGATGACAAAACAGGACTTATCAATATTTTTGACAGTAACACCAAGACAATGTATCTGCTTAAAGGCAGTGCCAACAGAGCAATATCGAATATACCTGACTCAACAGGCACATTTGCGACGCTACAATTTGCAGATGAGGAAAGCATTGAAGGCTACGGAGGAGACAGTGCAAGAGCAATGCTTCAGAATATGTATGCAGAGCTTGAAGAGCAATTGTGGTTTGCTGCAAGAGACCTGACCAGGGGCAATGTTAAAGAAACCTCCAAGAGGTATGAATATCTCAATCAGGCAAAGGAACTGATATATTCAGCACAGAACCTGGCAAGCATGGGATATCTGTCAGATGATGCAAACGAAAAAGCATCATACTATGGACAGGCGATGAGCGCATACGTAAAGGGGCAGTGTTATGCCAAAATGGCGCAGGACGACCCTGCAACTCTTGAAAAAGATTACGGCGCATATGAGCCTACAGTAAAATAGGAGGAAAAGCACATGAAAAAGAAATTGTTAAAACTGCTGGCAGTTGCAACAAGCCTTGCAGTTATACTGTCACTGGGCTCCTGCGGAAGCGCAGAAAACAGCAGTGTTCCGACTGAAGAAGAGCTTATGGCTCAGCTTGAATATGATATGGAGGCTTCACCTGATCCTGTAAGAAATGTTGTCATATTAAAAGGCAGCTGGGAGGAAATGGGCAAACAATATGCACAGCAGATGCCCGATGTTGTAAAACGATGTGTATCATCAGGACTCAGTGCTCTGCTCAGTGAACATACATATGAAGAAGGACTCAAAGCTCTTGACGAACAGCTTGCATACTATGAGGAGCACGCTCCGGAGGTTACTGAGCTTTTCCGGGGACTTGCAGAGGGAGCCGGAATTGACTTTGAAACAGTTGCACTTGGCATGGCAAGCTTTAACGGCAGTGCATTCTGCAGCACTATGGCGGCATGGGGCAAAGCCACCGAGGACGGCAGGCTCCTGATGGGAGCCAACTGGGATACCGAAAGCGGTGACAGCTACTTCCTGCCCGCAATAATGGCATACCCTGACGGCGGCAAAGCGTTCATAGCAAGCTGCGGATTTTTTGGAAATATCGTAATGAACAGCGACGGAGTTGTATTTACAGGCTCCAGCGGACAGTCTGCAAATGAAGAGGATTACGGATACGGACTCCCTATAATTTCACCTATGACCTTCCTTGCGGCAAAATGTGAAACTGCAGAGCAGGCAAAAGACCTGTATATCTCAGACTATGCTCCAGGCTGCGGTGACAATTTCCACGTTGCGGATAAAGATGGTTCATACATAGTTGAACATACGGCAGCTAAGAATGCAGTCAGACAGTCAGGTGATTTCGGTGAGAAGGATTATACTATAGCAACTAATGATTTTATGTGCGAGGAAATGCAGGACAGCCTGTATTCGGGAGATGAATACTGGGACGACAACAGACCGAGATACTGGACTGAAGAAAGAGTGCTTCTTGACGATTACGGCAAAGCAGATTTAGATACCTTTGCAGATGCCTTAGGCTGCAACAGCTTCTATATCCCTGAAAACTGGGAAGAGTCAGGCTGGCATCCTATGTTCCCTGAAAGCGAACTTACGACAGGCTGGAATGAGGACGTATGGAACCTTGACAAATATGAAGGATATTACACACCTGAAAACAGGGAACCGAATCTCAAAACGGTTACGAAAGGCATTGCAGATCCTGAAAATATGACTATGTACATAATCAACGGAAGCTCAGATACTCTTGTAACAGGCAACCCTGAGGCGACAGGCAACTATATGAGTCTGACTCTTTGCGAGACTTATGAAGAGGCTGTATACAATGCGAAGAATTATGCAATGATGCAGATATGGCTCGGAGGCAGAGACATTGATCAGTCATCAAAAGATACAAAACAGCGCACAGAGTATCTTGATACTGCCAAAAAAGCTGAAATAGCAGGTGAAAACTATTCATACCGTGCAGGTATAGCACAGGATGAAAACACTAAAATGCAGCTTTATGCTGAGGCTATAGGTAAATTCTGTGAAGCTCAGTGTTATGCACAGCTTGCTCAGAATGACCCTTATTGCATAGAACGTGAGGGCGGAGATTACTAACCGCCATGTGCGTGGAAAGGAGGACTGCAATGAAAAAACTACTGGCACTGATGCTGTCGCTGGCTCTTGTCTTTACAATGTGTTTTTCGCTGACATCATGCGGAGAGAATACATCGGGCAGTGAGGAAGTAACAGAATATGCATATGATCCGGCAGACCCGCCTTCAAGCACCAAAGAAATAGTATTCCTTTCGGGAAGCTATGAGGATATGGGACGCCAGTACGGACAGCAGGCAAAGGAATCTCTGCAGAGAGTTGTTACACAAAAAAAGGCCGCTGCAATTGAGCAGTTTGGCGATATGGATAAAGTCTATGCAGAGCTTGACGAGTATGAAGCAATCTATAACGACAGCGTTCCAAATGTAGTGACTATGTGGAAGGGCATGGCTGAAGCCTCAGGCATAAGCTATGAGGATATACTTGTAGCATATACACAATTTTATGTAGAGCCTGAAAAAAACTGTTCCACAATTTCTATGTGGGGAAATGCCACAAAAGAAGGCAAACTCATATGCGGAACTAACTACGACCTGACACTCGGACCATATACATACGAACCTGTTGTGGTTGCCTATCCTGAAAACGGCAATGCGTTTATAGGAGCCTCCGGCCTTATAGGCGGCAGCTATATGAACAGCAAAGGTCTTGTGGTAATGGGCTCGCAGGGACAGGATGCACAGGAAGGTGACACAGGCAAAGCAGTTGCCCCTAAGGTTGGACTTCTTGAAATCATAATGACATGCAATAATGCGGAAGAAGCAAAGAATCTGTATATTGAAAAGACCGCGCCGGGAAGCGGGGAAAATCTTCATGTTGTCGATACAGAGGGCAACAACTTCCTTGTTGAGCACACTATGGCAAAAGATACAGTCAGAACATCGGGAGATTTTAATGAAGATGATTATCTGATAGCAACCAACGGATTCCTGACAGATGAGATGCATGACAGCCTGTATTCTGGGGAAGAATACTGGGATGATGACCTGCCGAGATACTGGACGGAAGAAAAAATAATACAGGATGCAGACGGTAAGGCAACAGAAGACACCCTCGGAGATGCTCTGGGCTGCACATCATACTACATCGATGAAAACTATAAACAGGATGTATGGGAAGACGGGAAGGTATTAGGCTACAAAAAAGTTGAAAACGGCATATGGGTTGAAGACAACTGGGACCTTGAAGATTATACAGGTTTCTGGACGCCTGAAAACAGAGAAGTTGCAACAAAGTGTGTTACAAGAACTGTGGCTGTTCCTGAGGATATGACGATGTATGTGATGCAGGGATGCAGAGATACATATGTATCGGACATACCTTATGCTACAGGCAACTTCTGGAGAATAACTCTTGAAGAGGATATTGAAACCGTAATTTCGCAGGCTGAGGGCTATGCTCAAAAACAGATATGGCTCGGCGGTCGTGATACTGAAAACGCAGATAGTAACAAAGCAGAAAGAACCGATAATCTCAACACAGCCAAAGAAGCCCTCTATGAAGGCAAAGCCTATGCTGATATGGCAGGCTGCGAGGAAGATTTCATGACTAAGCTTACATATCTCAGCAAGGCTGCAACAGCCTATGGTAAAGCTCATTGTTACGCTCAGCTTGCACAGAATAATACGACTAAGCTTGTAAGGGAAGGTGCAGACTACGAAATTTACTAGACACAAATCGAAAAACAAAGGTATTTAGACATCTATGCAGGGTATATTTACAGGTTTGAATATACCCTGCAAATCGTATATAATCTAAGGCAGATATATTCGGGGAGAGTATGATTATGCGAAAGTCGGTGTTCAGAATAATAACAATCATAATAGCCTGTCTGTTTTTAATTGTGGGAGGTCTTGTTACAGCCAGTCTTGTCAACAGTAAAAATGTCGCAATTATGCAGGCTGAAAAAAGCCTTGCATATATGAGCGAAAAATATGCGGGTCAGTTTAACAGCGGCTTTGAAAACACAGAGCTTATAGTAGGAAATCTGGCTGCAGTTATCCAAAAGGAATTCGTTGTTGAGGAATATATCAATAACAGAAAAGCTTTTGAAGCGGAGAAAAAAATAACGGATGCTCTTCTGAAGGATATGATAGAAAATGCTGTGTATCCCATGGGCCTATATATTACTTTCGATCCTGAATCAACAAAAGGCGAAGATGAAATATGGTATGTCAAAAGAGAAAACGGAGACATTCTGTATATTGACAGTGTGGAAGTAAGTGACGGCTGGCTTGTCGAAGAGGATTCCACCACAGAATACTATTTCAAGACAATTAGAGATGGCTCTTATTGGTCTGATGCGGAATATGACCCGGGCATGAATGGCAATGTGATAACTTACACAGAGGCTGCATATGACAAAAACAATAAACTAATAGGTGTTGTAGGAGCAGACATTCTTGTAGATGATCTGTTCGAATCCCTTGGTAAAATCGAAAAAGAAATCAAAGGATGCGCAGTTCTTGTTGACAAAAAAGGTAATATAGTTGCAGGCAGAGAAAATGCCCGGATAAAAAGTGAGGATTTTGTGCGGGGGAACGCTAAGATAGGTGATAAATGGGAACTTGTGCTGACTCAGCCTGTTGACGTGGCAATAGAGCCTATACTTAAAACAGAAGCAAGCATAATACTGCTGGGGATACTTATACTTACAGCTGTGATTTTTCTTGTCATATATTTATCAAGAAAAAAAGTGCAGCCTATGATTAATGAAGCGGAGCTCAAAGACGCGCTTCTTATCAATCAGGCAAGACAGGCCAAAATGGGTGAGATGGTGGGAAATATTGCTCACCAGTGGAAGCAGCCTCTTAATAATATGAAAATGTCTCTTTCTAATATGCAAAACGATTACGACAGCAATTCACTGACAGACGAGGATTTCTCATGGTATACAATGCGGATAACATCTATGATTAACAGCCTTTCAGAAACAGTAGACGACTTCACATCATTTCTGAAGCCTGCCAGAAAAACCGAGAAGTTTTCGGCAGGTGAAGAGATTCGAAATGTTCTCAATATGATGAATGAAAGCCTCAAGGTAAACAGTATCAGGACAGAAATCACCGGCCAGGAGATTTTTGCAGAAGGCTACAGAAATGAATTTGATCAGAGCCTTTTCAATCTTATCGACAATGCGAGAGATGCGCTTAGAGAAAACGATGCGGCCCATAGAGAAATAAAGATAACGACAGAGGCGGACGGAAAGCTTGGAGTGATAAAGGTTTTTAACAACGGAAATAATATAGATGAATCAGACAAAGATAGAATCTTCAATCTGTACTATACTACCAAAGAAGAAAAAGAAGGCACAGGTATAGGGCTTTATCTCGCAAAAGAAATAATCGAGAAACACTTTGGTGGTGCAATAGATTTTGAAAACACAAGAGATGGCGTAGCGTTTATAATCAGGATACCGTTATGTGAAAATGAAAGGAAACAGTAATGAGTTCTATAGGGAATTTGAAAATATTATATGTTGAGGATGATGCTTTCGCGCAGGAGGAAATGCAGCATTTTCTCAAAGATAAAGCGGACAGAATATTTATTGCCTCCAACGGCAAAGAGGGCATTGAAAGCTTTGAATTTCGCCGGCCCGATATAGTTATTGCCGACATACTGATGCCTGTTATGGATGGAATATCTATGATTAAGGAACTTAAAAAAATAGACAGCAGGGTGCATATAGTTATAACTACCAGTGTGAGCAGTGTAGATACTGTGCTGGAAGCGGTTGATCTGGGGATAGACAGCTATATTGTTAAACCTCTTGATTTTACTGAGCTTGAGCTTAAGCTGAACAAAATAGGTGATGCAATACAACTTGAAAAAGGTAAAGATAAAGGCAGGCTTGATGTACTGGAGAATAAAAACAGGATAGAGGATGGCATCAAAAAAGACTTTATGAGAATTTTTAAGGAGTATACAGGCAAAGGGCCTAGGGAAACAGTGGTGCAGCTTCTGGGGGATGAAGTCAAGATAACTGTTTTTGATGCATTGACGACAATGGAGCAGAACCTGCTCAAAAGCCAGAAGAACTTCGAGATAGTCAGACAGATGAGAAATGTTGTTTACGAAGCTGTTTCGGGCAGGCTTGAAGAAGTGATAGAAGGGCATACAAACTGCGAGGCTGCATATGAAAAATGCACAATAAACCTCAAAAAAGGTTCAGAACAGGTGGTGTTCAGGGTGAAATAAGGAGCGACGGGTTGGTGTGAAATATGTTCCTTTATTCCCGATATTAAAAAATCGAATTTTGGGCTAATTTATACTTGACTTTTCATAGCTGGTCTCCCTCCCTGTCTAATCCTCATAATGCCCTTTGCAGGCGATGATTATAAGCCGATTTCTTCATCATAATCAAAATCATCAACTGTCATATCTTCTATTGGCTCCATGCCCGTAATGCAGTTATTATATACATATTCCATTATGCTTTCATAATTATTTGTTTCATAAAAATCTATCAGTTCTTTGCTGAAGCTGCTTATATAGTCTTTCGGAATACTTATAATACCACAGCCGTTTTCAATCATAATCTTATTTGCCACAAGCTGTGCGGTACGTTTATTGCCATCATTGTAAAGCTGCGAACGCATAAGATACAGCATCATGGTAATGGCTCTTTCTGTGGAATTCTCTATCTTCATATACCTGTAACATACGAAATCTCTATGCTTGATAAGTCAGAGGTTTCTAATGTTGTCGGTATAGACCGTGGAATAAGATTTATTGCTACTACTTATGATAGTAATGGCAAGTCTGTATTCTATGATGGCAATACAGTTAAACAGAAGCGTGCTCATTATAAGGCGTTGCGGAAACAGTTGCAGCAGGTCGGTACTCCGTCATCTCGTAAACGAATAAAAGCTATCGGTCAACGAGAAAACCGTTGGATGCAGGATGTAAACCATTGCATCTCTAAGGCACTCGTTGAAAATAATCCTGATGGCACCTTATTCGTTATCGAAGATTTAACAGGAATCCGTTCTGCTACTGAAAGAGTCAAAGTCAAAGACCGTTATATATCTGTATCATGGCCTTATTATGATTTAGAACAAAAGCTATCTTACAAAGCCTTAAAACATCATCAGCTTGTGGAGAAGGTTAATCCTGCTTATACAAGCCAAACATGTCCTAAATGTGGTCATACTGAAAAAGCTAATCGCAACAAGAAGATACACTTTTTCTGCTGTAAAAACTGTGGTTATAAATCTAATGATGACCGTATAGGAGCTATGAATCTGCATCGTATGGGAATAGAACTTTTAGTACCTGATGCAGTTGCTA
>CAVAON010000066.1:0-10334 GCA_963590215.1 Anaerovoracaceae bacterium
CTGTTAGCTCCTGCAGGAGATTTGGAAAAATTAAGATTTGCAGTTGATTATGGCGCAGACGCCGTATATTTTGGCGGAGAAATGTTCAGTTTGAGAGCAGGTGCCGGAAATCTGTCGATAGATGAAATAAGAGAAGGAGTGGCATATTGCCACCAAAACAATGCAAAAGCCTATTTAGCGCTTAATATTTATGCACACAACGAGGACATTAACCCTCTAAGGGAATATCTCAATAAAATCAAGGATATTGATATAGACGCATTTATCGTCTCAGATCCCGGTGTGATAGAGATTTTGAAAGAAATAATACCAAAGGCGGAGCTCCATCTCAGTACGCAGGCAAATACCACAAATTATGCTACGGCATCATTTTGGTACAGGCAGGGAATTAAGAGAGTTGTACTTGCAAGAGAGCTTACATTCAAAGAAATTATAGAGATGAGAAAAAACATACCTGCAGGTATGGATATTGAGGCTTTTGTGCAGGGAGCAATGTGCATCTCATATTCGGGCAGATGCCTTCTCAGCAACTATATGATAGAAAGAGATGCCAACAGAGGACAGTGTGCCCACCCATGCAGATGGAAATACAGATTGGTTGAGGAAAAACGCCCTGATGAATTCTATCCTGTGGAGGAGGATGGCAGAGGAACATACATTTTGAACTCAAGAGATTTGTGTATGATAGAGCATATACCGCAGCTGATAGAAGCAGGTATTTCGTCAGCCAAAATCGAAGGACGCATGAAAAGCATATTCTATGTCGCCAATATAGTCAGAGCCTACCGAAAAGCTATTGATGCATATTATGCAGATCCTGCAGAATATCAATACAGGGATGAATGGATGCAGGAGCTAAAGATGGCAAGCCACAGAGAGTTTACAACAGGATTTTATTTTGACAAGCCTACAAATAAAGATCAGAATTACCAGACCAGTGAATATACCAGGGAATACAGCTTTACAGGTATTGTTCTGGAATATGATGATAATACCGGCATTGCTGTTGTAGAGCAGAGAAACAAGATGAATATCGGAGATGAGATTGAGGTATTTGGTCCTGATTGCGATACCTTTGCGATGGAGCTTTCATATATGCATAACGATGAGGATGAGCCGATAGAGTCAGCTCCTCATCCGCAACAGATACTGAGGATAAAATTCCCGAAAAAGGTTAAGAAAAATTATATGCTTTGTAAGAGAAAATAACCTTATTAATGTAAGAAAGGAAATAATTATGGCCCCCAGATGGTTTTCAAGACACAAAAATGATGTAGAAGAAGAAGTTATGTCTATCCTTGAAGAAGGACAGGGAAATGGAGAAATCAGAGAAGAAGGCAAGAAGATGATAAATGCTATATTTGCATTTGATGATAAGCTTGCCTATGAAATCATGACTCCTCGTACTGATGTGTTTATGATAGATATTCAGGATCCTATAGATGAATTTATTGAGGACCTTATGAGGCTTCAATATTCAAGAATACCTGTATGTGATGGGGATAGCGACAATATTATAGGGATACTTCATGTCAAAGACTATATGATTAAAGCCTATCATGAAGGATTCGAAAATGTTAATATACGTGAAACACTTCGTAAGGCGTATTTTGTGCCGGAAACAAAAAAAATAGATACTTTGTTTTTTGAGCTTCAAAAGACAAAACAGCATATTGCAATCCTAATCGATGAATATGGTGGATTTGCAGGTATTGTAACTATGGAGGATCTGATTGAAGAAATCGTAGGCGATATAGATGATGAATATGATGAAGAAGAGACAGAAATCGTAAAAATAGATGAAAACACCTATGTTATTGATGGCAATACAGATCTTGATGATATAAACGACGAGCTTGAAATTGAGCTTGCTACAGAAAACAGTGAAACCCTGGGCGGATTTATTATAGAGCTTATAGGTGATTTCCCTGACGAAGAAGAAATGAAAAAAGCAATAGAGTATGAAAACCTTGTATTCGAAATAGAGTCTGTTAAGGATAGACGTATCGAAAAGGTTAAACTTTGCATTATTCCTGATGGTGACAGAGGAAATGAATAAGCATAGGATCAACAAAGTAATATATGCGATATTTGTAACAGCAGAGATTGTTGCGATTATGAGTGTTTTACTTGGGATAGTATCTTTGGCATATAAGCTGATTACATCTGACCGTTTGCTTTTTTTGTATGGAGTCAAAAGCGATATATTTGTAATATCGGTTATAGTCATAATCATATCGGCAGCTTTGTCAAACTTTGTTGACAAAACAAAAAGGAAGAAAAAATCATAGCTTTACCAAAATGGTGTAATTTCTCCGATAGAAATTAAAAAATCAGCGTCGCCGGGAAAATCAGCCATAAAGAATTTTAAAGTGCTGGAACCTGAAATGTAGTCTGCATGGCAAATGACCTTTTGCCTGTGGATAAAAAAACCGGTATGTACCGGTTTGGCTAATTTAACAATATATTTTGGTAGCTATGATTAAAAGGAGCTGTCGACATTTACAATTATATCTGTTAGTGCGACAGCCCTTTTTGCATTTATTTGTCTTTTAGAGTGAGATTCATAAGCTCTGGTCTGAAAAGTCTTTCGTCCATTGTTTTAAGGTCAGAAGATATCGCAGGTCTGAATTCCATTTTTTCAAAAATGTCTTTTTCAATATCAATTCCCGGTGCTGTTTCTATCAGTGTCAGTCCTTTTTCAGTAAGAGTAAATACTGCGCGTTCTGTAATGTAAAAGACTTTCTGAGTGCCTTTTTCAAGAGAATATCTGCCTGAAAAAGTGATATGGTCAACATCTTTTTTGAATTTGATATAAGGCCCGTCATGGAGTATATTTAGTTTGCCGTCTTCAATGTGTATTTCTTTTTTACCTGCTGTGAATGTACCAAGAAAACATACGGTTTTTGCTCCCTGAGTGATATTGATGAATCCGCCTGGTCCTGTAACCTTGCCTGCAAATCTTGAAACATTTACATTTCCATGCATATCAATCTCTGCAGCGCCAACGCAGGCAAAATCTATACCTCCACCGTCATAAAAATCAAAGATATCAGGCTGCTTGAGTATTGCTGTAGGATTGTATGCAGCACCTGTTGCAATACCCGGGGCAGGGACGCCGCCTACGACACCTGATTCAATGCTCGATGATACTTGCTGTATTAACCCTTCTTCATTCAGCACACCGGATACATCCATGGAAATTCCTATGCCCAGATTGATAAAATCATTTTTGTGAAGTTCAAATATACTTCTTCGGCATATAACTTTATCCGCACAAAGAGGCATCGCCTTGATACTTTCAAAAGGTATACGTTCATGGCCGCTCCAGGAAGGAATCATCTTGCAGTCGCCTATGAAATGCTGACCTGTATTTTCGGGCCTGCCGACAATCACATAATCCACAAGCGCAGCGGGAAGCTTTATCTTTTGAGGATGTATGCTCCCTTTTTCAACCATTTTGTCGACCTGAACCATGACAATGCCACCGGAATTTTTGGCTGCTGCCGCCATTTCATACTGCTCTATATGGAGAGCTTCGTTTTCGAGTGATATATTTCCTTCAGCATCAGCAATGCTGCCTTTTACAATAGCAACGTCGATAGGGAAAGCCGGATAAAACAGATAATCCTCTCCTGCAAGAGTGATAAGAGATACAACATCCTCACCGCTGTCATATGCAGCCCTGTTGATTTTGCCTCCATCTACACGCGGGTCTACAAATGTATGCATTCCCACCTTGGTTATCACACCTGGTTTGCCCGAAGTGATTGCTCTCATCATATTTGCAAGCACACCCTGAGGTATCATAAAGGTTGGAAACTTATTGTCCATTATCAGAGGATATACTTTGTTGGCAAGACTTAAATTACTGCACAAAAGCCTGCGCATGAGGCCTTCATGTGCAAGATGATTCATACCTCTGTCTTTGCCGTCTCCGCCTACACCTGCAACATTTACTACTGAGATATTACATGGATGTGACTCTCGAATGTATCTGTTTTCAATTTCAGTCAGTATATCATCTGCAAGGCAGAAACTGATGAATCCGTTTATTCCCACTGTGGAATTGTCTTTTATCAACGCAGCAGCCTGCGTGGCAGTAATAAATTTTGCTGTCATATCTGCATCCTTATCTGTTGTTGAATTTTATGTTTTTTTCTTTATTTACAAAGCCCTGCATACCGGTTTTACAATCCTCTGTCTCGAAAGTCCTGCTGAACAGTTGGCGTTCTTTAAGGCAGCCTTCTGATATTGGTAAGCTCTCAGAGTATGCGATTGCCTGTTTGGCAAGCCGTACTGCAGGCTGTGCATTTTTGCATATTGCTTCTGAAAGTGACAGGGCAGAGGATTTTAGTTTGTCTGATGATACTACTCTGTTTACAAGACCGATGTCAAAAGCCTCGCTGGCAGTGACATGTCTGCCTGTAAATATAAGCTCTTTGGCTCTGCTTGATCCTATGAGCCTTGGGAGTCTTTGCGTTCCACCTGCACCGCATATTGTGCCAAGACCGGTCTCAGTCAGTCCCATTACAGCTTTATCAGATGCAATTCTAAGGTCGCATGAAAGAGCAAGTTCAAGCCCACCACCAAAGGCATATCCGTTTATAGCGGCTATTGTCGGTATTGGCAGCTTTTCAATCTTGAGATTGAGATTGCTTCCAAGTGCAGACCATTCATATATCTCATCACTGTCTTTGCCAAGCATTTCTCTGACATCAGCACCTGCCGAAAAAACCTTGCCTGCTCCGATGAAAACAAGTACATAAATATTAGAATCTGTTAAGGCTCTGTCGATTGCCTGATTAATGTATTTAATAAATTCAGCATTAAGGCAATTCATGTCGCGAGACTTATTAAAGGTAATAATACCTGTATTGCCGCTCTTTTCATAAATTATATCTGCCATTTCAGTTACCTATCCAAGTATTATACAAAGTGGCAATGCAATAAGCATTGTGCAGGACAGCGGTATTACAAGGCATGAAACAAAATTATATTTGTATGACTGCTTGTGAGTTGCATGGCATACCGCAAATACTGAAACTATGGAGCCGTTCCATGGAACTGAATCAAGCCCGCCGCATCCATCTGCGCATAGTCTGTGTATGAAACCAAGATTGTATCCCTGAGCTGCATATTGATGGAAGGTATCACCTAAAGTTTCGTATACAAGAGAAATACCGCCGGAAGCAGAGCCTAATATGCCGGCAAATATATTGGCACCTACTGCTGCAACTATGTACGGATTTGCTTCAGAATTCATAAGAAGGTCTGTTGCAAAGCTGTAAAATGAAGCTCCTTTGATTACAGATCCGACTCCTACTATAGCTGCTGTATTCATAATTATTGTTATTGATGAAACTGCAGCATCATTGAACATTTTGAGCATTTCATCCTTCGGGAGGTATCTCCAGAAAAGAACGAGTGCCAGCAATATACCAAGCAATAGACATATAGTTATATCAATTTTGGTGACATTGAATATAAGGAGAACAAATGCAATTGGTATTATTGATACAATACCGTTTGGCGTGTTGTCATTTTCGTCTACACGTTTGATGCCCTCAGGCCACTGGAAATGCTCACCGCGAAGCTTTGCTTTTTTGCCCTGCCTGTTCATATACAGTATAATTCCGACAAACATTGAAGCCGCCCCTGCAAGACCGGGAACAAGACCTGCATAGGCAGGTGTGCCCAGATATTCCATAGAAACGACATTTGGTATCTGTGGTGTAAAAGGTCCTGTCATTGCAAATGTCCACATGCCTGCGCATACTATTGCAGGCAGAAGATATGTCGGCAAATCAGCCTCTTCAAAAAGCTTAAGCGCAATAGGGTATACTGCGAATATGATTACAAAGCTGTTAATACCTCCATAGCTTAATATCGCTGCCGAGAGCATACATGCAAGCATGCAGTGTTTGGGACCGAGTTTTTTTGATATTATCATTCCAATCTTGGCAGCTGCGCCTGAGTTCTGATAGATATTTCCGAATATATTGCCAAGAAGAAATATAAAGACGTATGATGTGAAAAATCCTGCAACGCCGGAAAGATACGTTTCAGTAAGACCGCTGAACACAGGAAGCTTACTTGTAATACATACTAAAATTGCAGCAAGAGGCCCGATTATAACCGGGGTTACTCTTTTGAATATTAATACTGCCATTCCCGCAAGTGCTGCAAATATGCCTATGGCAGATATAAGAGTTGATGAATCCATGCTTTCCTCCTTAATCTATATACAATAATGATAACATATAAAGTATAAAACAGTATATGATTGCAACGTATTCAGCAAGATAGTTAGCTTAAAAAGGCATCTTAGGTCGAATATATGCATTGTTGCCATTGACTATATGGTTACAGTATACTTTAAAATATATAAAGAGGAATATTAATTCATTTACACGTAACGGTCATATATTCTGAATTTGTTTTATTTCTTATGAAACGTGATTCGTAAATCTTTTGGAAAATCCGAATTTCTGAAGGACAATATGAGAACTGTTTTTTGTGCATACCCTGCACTTTTTTATCATGCAGCAAAATATACAGAGCCTTAACGGAGGTGTTTATGAGGCTTAAACTTAAAACCAAAATCTTTTACGGTATAGGAGGACTTGGCGATTCCTCTTTATACAATCTTTTTACAAATTTCATGCTGTTTTATCTTACAACAATAGTTGGAATAAAACCTGCGGCAGGAGGCTTCATTGTGGCATTTGGAACCATATGGGAAGCTATATGCGGGCCTTTCATAGGGCATTTTTCGGACAATTACGATTCAAAATACGGCAACCGCAAGCCGTTTATGCTTGCAGCGGCAATACCCATTGGCATATGCACATCACTTCTTTTCACAAATATCAATGCATCATACAGCATTAAACTGATATATTATACGATAATGGTAATGGTTTTCTGGACACTATTCAGTACGTTTTTCATACCATATCTTTCATGGGGAGCGGAGCTTACCAAAGATTATGATGAGAGAACTGTATTGAGATCTTATTCTTATGTATTTGATACTGTCGGCATGGTAGTATCAATGGTGGTTCCGACTCTATTTGTAGACTATTTTATGAATATAGGTAAAAGCGCCTCGACGTCATGGCAGTATATGGGCATACTTGTGAGTATAATAGGCTCTCTTGGTATATTACTTTGTGCATATAATATCAAAGAAACAGATAACCCCGATTATACAAAACCAGTTGTAAAAAAACATGTTTCACTTGATTTTGCAAGGGAAATTTTTGTTGAATACAAGGATTTGATAAATCTTAAATCTCTGCAATATATCATTGCAGCAAGCATGATTTATCTGATAGCAAATGCCATTGCAGCAGGAGATCGCATGTACTATTTCACATACAATATGGGATACAGCGGCTGGAAAATCACATTCCTTTTGCTGCTGTTCACATGCACAGGATTTATATTTACCCCCTTGATCAGCAAACTCTCAACGCACTGGGACAAAAGGACAGTATACATAGGCTGCATGCTCCTTTCGGCGGTACTGACTATAGCATTTAAATTTATTGGAATAAACGGAATGACTTCAATGTGCATATTCCTTGTGCAGTTTTCAATAGGAACAACAGTCTATTGGCAGCTTGTACCTGCAATGCTCTATGATGTCTGCGAAGTTGATACCCTTTCATGTGGAAGGGACAGAACAGGCAGTGTAGTATCTCTTCAGGCTATATCAGAGGCTGTAGCCGAGGCTATGGGAGCGCAGGCACTTGGCATAATTCTTCAGATTGCAGGCTTTAACGGAGAAGCAGCAGCCCAAAGTGCGGTTGCCCTTGTATGGGTTGAAAATTCGTTTGCAGTAATACCTGCACTTCTTATGGCAGGCTCTGCATACATGATATATAAATATCCTGTTACAAAAGAAGTATATAATGAAGTTGTAAAAGCGATAGAAGAAAGAAACAGAGGCACAGAGCCTGACATGGAAAAATTCAAAGCTCTTATGTAAACTTTGACCGGAAGCTGTAGTAATATGGTTCCGGTAAGTTTTTTGAGTTAAATGTACAAGTGTGTTGAAATGGTAGCGAGCGATAGTATATAATATTTGGGATAAATCAGCAATTAATTTAAGGAAATGAGGAAAATTATATGAAATATATCGAAGCAAAGATATTCACAAACAGCAGAGGTGTGGAGGAGGTTACAGCAGAGCTTCTCAGGCTTGGAATTGAAGGAGCTACTGTTGAAGACCCTGATGAGATCAAAAATATAATGGACAAAAAAGAAGGCTATGAATGGGACTATGTTGACGAAAAAGCGTTTCCGGCAAGCACAGAGCACAAGGTTGTCGTATATTTTGATGACACTGATGAGGGCAGAGAGGCATTACAGCAGCTCAAACTTAGGATGATGATGCTCAAAAGCAAGGAAATGGAAGGCGTCTTCGGATGGGATGTGACACTTGGCAGACTGTATGTTGAAGATAATATTGTTGACGACGAGGATTGGGTAGATAAATGAAAGGAATACTTCAAACCTGCTAAAATCACAGACAGAATAGTGATTAAGCCTACATGGGAGGAATATGAAGCAGGTGAGAAGGAGCTTGTAATAGAGATAGACCCGGGGATGGCATTCGGAACAGGTACCCATGAAACAACGTCAGGATGCATACAGCTTCTCGAAAAGTATATGAAGCCGGCAGATAAAGTGCTTGATGTAGGTTGTGGCTCGGGCATACTTTCGATAGCTGCTGCACTTCTTGGAAGCACAGATGTACTTGCAATAGATATTGATCCTGTTGCGGTTGAGGTGACAGGAGAAAATGTAAAGCTTAATAACGTATCAGAGTATGTGGATGCAAGGTATGGTGATCTTACCAAAGGTATATCATACAAAGCAGATATTGTTGTAGCGAATCTTATGGCAGACCTTGTAATGATGCTTACAGAGGATGTTGCAAAGCATCTTGAAGAAGGAGGCATATATATATCCTCAGGAATTATAGATTTCAAGGAGGAGGAAGTCTGCGAGACACTTAAAAAATGCGGATTCGAGATTATAGAGATTCTTAAAAAAGGAGAATGGCGCACTATTGCAGCCAGCCCAATACATTAATGAGCAGATTTTTTATAGAGCCGAAAAACATTTCGGACAAATATATATATATTACAGACCAGGGTGACCTTCATCATATCAAAAAAGTTCTCAGATTGAAAAGGGGAGATACAGTTGAAATCTCCGACGGACAGGAGTGGGAATATGAAGGCGTCATAGAGGAAATAACCACTACTGAGGCAACACTCAGGATTACAGATAAGCAAAGATTTGCAAGAGAGCCCAAGACAAGAGTAACTTTGTTTCAGGGTATACCAAAAGCAGGTAAGATGGATTTGATTGTTCAAAAATGTGTTGAGCTTGGAGTAGACAGCATAGTGCCTGTTTTTATGGAGAGAACTGTTGTAAATGACAATGGCAAAATAAGCAAAAAAACAGAGCGCTGGCAAAAAATTTCTGATGAGGCATGCAAACAGTGCAGGAGAGGAATCATCCCTCCTATAGCAGATGCAGTTAATCATGATGAAATGATGGATATGCTTGAAAGCTTTGATCTGGTTCTGTTTCCTTACGAGAACGAAACAGGGCGGACTATCAAAGATTCCCTCAGAAGCCTTAAAGCCAGACCGGAGACTGTTGCTATAGTAATAGGACCCGAAGGCGGATTTTCAGATAGGGAAGCAAATATGCTCAAAAAATATGAATGTGTCAGTTTGGGCAGCACCATACTCAGAACAGAAACTGCAGGAATTGCTGCACTTGCAATGACAATGTATGAGCTTGAGCTTTGAATATGTGAAGGGAAATATCTATGAACAATATTGCTAAAAAAGTAATTGCAGTAGCGATTATCATAATCATCGGTATAGTATCAGCAAGTGCAATGGCTGAACATTTTTCTTCTCCGGAGACATATGTTAAGACCATTGAATCTCTTGATGAGAAGAGAAACAACGTACTTGCAATGACAGCATCTGCAGCTGCCATATCCACAGGGCTTACAATGATTCCGGGTGATGTTGCAACGCCGATTGCTGATAAAATGGCTGATTTGAGCTCAACATTCATGATTGTTTTGTGTGCTGTTTTTTTAGAGAAATACATGCTTAGCTTTGCGGGTATAGCAGCGTTTAGGATACTTGTTCCTCTTGCATGTCTGCTCTTTGCTGTATTCATATTCACAAAAAAGGACTTGTTCATGCGGATTGCCGTAAAATCAATTGCACTTGGATTATGCTTGGTAATCCTCATCCCTGCAAGCACATGGATAACAGGATTTATCGAAAAAA
>CAVAON010000067.1:0-1301 GCA_963590215.1 Anaerovoracaceae bacterium
AATATTAATTAGACAGAAGACGTTGCTTGACTGGATAAAAATTATAGATAAAGATGAAGAATATTATGTTCTTCTTGATGCGTGCACAAAATGTAAGGCAACTGAACAACAAAATAAGGAGTAATAATATGGGAAAACTGACTTCCGAGAAATATGCTACTGCGCAGCACAAAAGCAATCTCCGTAATATCCGCGGAACCTTTGCCGTCGAGGGCATGACGATCAGCAAATCGACCCGCAGCAACCTTGACCGGATTGCCAGCGGGCAGACCAGCTATCAGCAGGTCTTGACCGAGCTGCGGGCAAAGTACGAAAAGAGAGGATAAAGCCATGTTCTCCAAATATGATGTCTACACCACAGTACAGTCCATGTACTGCTATCCGGACAGCGATGTTCTGAAAAATAAGCTGAATATCCGCGACAAGGCGGAGCTGAAACAGGCGGAAGAAGAGTTCACCGCCGTCAAGCAGCTCGTCCTGCTGCAAGAACCGATGAAGGGGCGCTTTACGAAAACGCATCTCCTGCGGATTCATCGTTTCCTCTTTGAAGACGTGTATCCCTTCGCCGGTCATGTCCGCAGAGAGCAAATCAGCAAGGGTGATACGATGTTCTATCCTCCGGAGATGATCGAACGGCAGTTAGGGCGCATCTTTGATGAGATTCACACGAAGAAACTGCTGTCAGAACAGAATTCGGAAAAGCAAATTCAGAACCTCTCTCATGTAATGACAGAGCTGAACATCATCCACCCCTTCCGCGAGGGTAACGGACGCAGCATTCGTGAGCTGATCCGCTGCATGGGGCTGGAGTACGGGTTGCACTTGAACTGGGGCAACACCGACCGTGATACACTAATCGACGCAGCGATTGCCTCAGTAGATGATGATATGGCCTTCTGCGATGTTCTGACGCAATGTTTGGAAACGGAGGATAAGCAATGGGAAGATTAATATCAGAGAAATACGCTGCATGGAAAGCCGAGTGCGAAGCTCGCTTTCTTCAGTTGAAAGCTAACGAGGAAGAACTCAACCGTATTTTTATCGACATTTACGGCTTGCAGGACGAGCTGACACCGGACGTGGCGGATAAGGACGTGACGGTGCATCGTGTGTTCGACACCAAGGACGATGTGCCGGAGAGCATGAAGGGCAGTAATTATATACGCACCATGCGTGATGAGATTGTTTCGCTGATTTCCTACGCAGTAGGCTGTATGTTCGGCAGATATTCTCTTGATGTAGATGGACTCTCTTTCGCAGGAAACGAGTGGGATGACAGTAAATATCAGACCTTTATGCCG
>CAVAON010000067.1:1311-10274 GCA_963590215.1 Anaerovoracaceae bacterium
TCGCAGAGGGACAACAAAGAAACTCTACGAAGGAATTTGCAAACTTTCTCTCAATAGCAAGGGGCTCGACAGCGGAATTGGAAACACAGTTTATGATTTGTGTTCGCCTGAAATACTTGACGCAATCACAAGTCGAAACGGTGATAAGCTTATTGCAAGAGGCTGGGAAAATGCTGAGTGCGTTGATTGGAAAGCTATCCACTGCTCACTGACCACTAACCACTATTGTCCCGATAGGGACAACATCATCCCGATATGCGATGACGATTATTTCGATGACGACATGACCGGACGATTTGTTAAATGGGTCGAAACGGTCTACGGTAAAGATACACTTGCGGAGAATCTGAAGTTTATTGCCGACGCTCTCGGCGGGAAAGGCACTCCGAGAGAGATTATACGCAGTTATTTTCTGAATGATTTTTATAAAGATCACTTAAAGACCTATCAGAAGCGGCCTATATACTGGCAGTTTGACAGCGGCAAGAAGAACGGCTTCAAAGCGCTGATTTATATGCACCGTTATCAGCCGGATCTGCTTGCCCGTATGCGTACGGACTATGTGCATGAACAGCAGGAGCGTTATCGCACACAGCTTCAGATGCTTGAGGACAGTGTTAATACCGCCGCCCCATCTGAGCGAGTAAAAATCAACAAGCAGATTACCAAGCTTAAAGATCAGTCTTTGGAAATTCAGAAATACGAAGAAAAGATTCATCACCTTGCCGACCAAATGATTGAAATCGATCTGGATGACGGTGTGAAGGTGAACTATGCTAAATTTGAAGATGTACTTGCCAAGATTAAATAATCGGGAAGCATAAATTGAGGTAAACGAGTATGAGCATAAACATAGAACAAACATTAAAGGACCGCTTTGCGGCACCGTTGGCGGAGAATTACAAGCGCCGCATTATATTCTGGCAGGACCCGGATGGAGAATTCGATTCTCTGATAGACGAGCTATGCCTTGACGGAGTGAAAATTCTCAAGCTGACCGGAAAGAACAACTTTGCCGCAAAGATGCTGCTGTCCGAAACGGATACCGAAAGCGATTATCTCGTGTACAATCCTCTCTCATACTCGGATATAAAAGATAACTGGCTTCTCGATATTGAGCTTTACAGTGAGGAATTCCGCGCGGATCTGCTTTCTATCCGTATGCAGGAACTTGATATGCCGGCAACAAGCGGGATGCGCAAGGCAATGAAGTCGTATGCGAAGTTCTTTGAAAACAAAGAGCGTGTTGCAAAGTTGACCGCATTTAAGAGCAATTATAACAATGTCGGTCAACTGCATATAGATATTCTCGCCGTTCTTGCCGGAACAGCGAATAACACAGCACCCGGTGTCATCAGAGCCGTTATGATGAATGGAGCGGATATCGAGAACAACGACGCCATTACGAACATTAAGAAGTTCGGCAATGAATCGGTGCTTTGGGAGATGATTAACCGATACACCGGTTTTGTTCATGAAGATAATGTTTCGCTCATTTCCCTTGCCGCTCATATCCTGCTGACCGCACTTTCGGTCACAATGAAGGCGTCATGTTTGCACGGGCTCGAAAAGCTTATTTCAGAGCCTCATGAGCAGCTTTGCTATTCACTGATTAATGAGTGGATGCATTCCGAAGATGATGATGCCCTCTATGAGATTGCCCGTGCTGTGGAAGAGCAGTATCACCTGGAGCAGCGTTTTGACGGACTTGAAGTTGCGGACCTGATTAACAGCGAGTGCTTCCCATGTATCAATGAATGCATTCTGAGAAGATATATGACGGAAATCTCGGATAATATTATCAAAGCCGATGATATGGTGGCTGCCGTTGAAAAGCGCAGAACACTGAAATGGTACAAGCGTGTCCGTTATTACTATGACGGTCTTCTTCATGTGGCACAGATGCAGCAGTTCTATCAGGCAAATATCGGCGGCTTCCATATTGCGGAGTACGCTAAGCTCTGGAAGGAGTATACCGGAAACTATTGCAAGATGGATCACTACTATCGCCAATTCCATGCCGCTTTCGGCAAGAGCCTGAAAGAAACGAGCACAGTGCTTGATGACCTGTATAAAAATGTTGCGGACTATGTGGAAAAGCTTTATAAGAACCGGTATCTTGCGACACTCGGCAATCAGTGGACAACCCTCGTAAGTGATGAGCTTGCAAAGAGCTCCCAGCTTGCCGGTATCCCTCAGCAGGCAGATTTCTATAAGACCTATGTGAAGCCGATTGAAGCCTCCGGCAGCAGAGCCTATGTCATTATTTCCGACGCTCTGCGTTATGAAGTAGCTGTTGAGCTTACCGGCTGTCTGCAAAGAGAAACAAAGGGTTCTGCCAAAATCTCAGCCATGCAGTCGATTTTCCCTTCTGTGACGAAATTCGGTATGGCGGCTCTCCTGCCGCACAAAGAACTGCAGCTGACTGAAGATATTCATGTTCTGTGTGACGGTGAAACAACCGACGGAACGGCCGGCAGAGAGAAAATATTAAATAGTTGTCACGAAGGCAATGTTGCCATTACATATAAGACTCTGCTTTCTATGAAGCAGGCAGAACGCCGTGAAAAAGTCAAAAACGCCAATGTGGTTTACATCTATCACAACGCGATTGATGCCGTCGGCGATAAGGCAACCACCGAAGATCAGGTATTTGATGCCTGCGATCAGGCTGTCACCGAGCTTAAAAATCTTGTGCGTATGATTATCAACGACATGAACGGCACGAATATTCTCATAACCGCCGACCATGGTTTCCTGTATTCTTACAAACCGCTGGATGAAAGCGATAAGGCAGAAAAGAGTTTTGTTTCCGGACATATTACCGAGCTCGATCGCAGATATGTGATTGCGGATGGCGACTGCACAGCGGAACATATGCTTAAAATTCCGATGACGCATGTAACCAGTTCACTGGCGGGTTTTACGCCTCTTGATAATATCCGCATGAAGAAATCGGGCGGCGGTATGAATTATGTGCACGGTGGTATTTCTCTTCAGGAATGCGTTGTGCCTGTGATTGAGTTCAAGAATATACGATCAACATCCAAGAAATTTGTGGATGTGAAGAAGGCAGAGCTTCAGCTCATCAGTCAAAGCCGCAAGGTTTCCAACAGTATCTTCTCTCTTGATTTCTATCAGAAAGAAGCTGTAAGCGGCAAGGTGGCTGCTGCGACTTATGAGATTTACATGGTGGATGCCTCCGGTAAGGCAGTCAGCGATAAAAAGACCGTCATTGCAGATAAGACCAGCAATAACGGTTCCGACCGTGTATTCAGGACAAGATTTACACTGAAAAGTGTTGAATTCAAAAAAACCGAAACTTACTACCTTACCATAGTTGAAAAGGGAACGACGAATGTGACAGACAGAACCGAGTTTACAATTGATATTGCCTTTGTAAACGACTTCGATTTCTAACGGGAGGATTTGCTATGAAACTGCTGATATGCTCTGATATAAGACTCGGGGCTATATGTACCGAGAATCTGGATGTTAAACAGTCTCACAAGTGGCAGACTGCCAGAACAGAAAAACTTGCGGATCTGATTGATAAAGCAGCACAGAATAATGCAACTTATGTGATGCTCTTCGGCCAACTGTTTGGTCAGGAGCGAGTATCGGAGTCTGTCATTGACAGCCTATTTGACGCCGTAAAAGATGATCAGGATATTCAGGTGTTGGCCTTTCTGACCGTAGACGAATATAACCGCATCAATTACAGAAACGATATTCCTGCAAACCTTCATTTGATCAATGCACAGACGGATGATTCTTATACGGATGACAATGTCGCTCTCCGCATAGACAAGGGACAGGCAGAAATTCAGCTTTCAGACAATGATCCTGTATTTATCAAAAAATCCGGTGAAGGCAGATATATGCTTTCCGGACCGGATAAAGATCAGGCAGTGCCATCCTTTGAACCTATCGGTTTCGAGGATGCACAGGAACGAAAGTGTGGTTACGGCATTCTGGAATGGGAAGAAGAAACGCTTGGACGGTATGCGGTTGCGGAAAGTCAGAGATATGCGTTTAAAGCCATTGAACTGAAGATCATTCCGGGCGACGGTAAGAAAGAAATCCTTCGTAAGATTAATGCCGCAGTCAAGGACGTTGATATCGATACTTTCCTGCGTATCACGATTATTGGTCGTTCTGCATTTGGCCTGATCCTAAACGGTGATGCCTTGAAAAACCAGTTGCAGAGTAGAATTTTCTTCGTAGAAGTCTATGACAACACCATCATGGACATCGATGAGGAAGCATTTGAAAACGATATTTCTCTACGCAGTGAATTCGTTCGTTTGGCGCTGCAGGATGATTCCCTGAGTGAATCCGAGCGAAACAGATTAATCAGCTGTGGTTGGAATGCATTAAACGGCAAGGAGGTGTCTGCAGAATGAAACTGATTAGCATGCATATAGACGACTTCGGAGGCCTGCATAATTATGATTTCAACTTTGAGGAAGGGCTGAACGTTGTACTTCATGACAACGGCTGGGGCAAGACTACCATGGCAGCCTTCCTTAAGGCTATGCTCTATGGATTTGATTCCAAGAGAAGTAAAGACATCACGGAGAACGAGCGTAAGAGGTACCTTCCTTGGCAGGGTGGTAAATACGGCGGTTCTCTGGATTTTGAAGCAGAGGGTGTGCACTATCGTATTTACAGAACCTTTGGTGAAACGCCGCGCTTCGATAACGCAAAAATTGTAAATGTAGATAAGAAAACAACGGCAAAGATTGATCCGGAAAAGATTGGCGAGACGTTTTTCAGACTGGATGCCGGTGCATTCCGGCGCAGCGTATTTATCAATCAGAACGGTCTGTCGATTGACGGTGCAGCCAGTAGTATTCATACCAGACTGAATGCGCTTGTCAGTCAGGCAAATGATGTGGCAGCTTTTGATGATGCAATTGCAAAGTTGACCGCACAGATTAAAATATATGAAAAGACCGGCGCCAGAGGCCAAATTGGCGATATTATGCGTCAGATTTCTGCTCTGGAACGTCAAAGAGATCAGCTGGAAGCAAATATCGCAGCACAGGATGAGGCAAGAGAACGCATATCTCAAATCGATGTGCTCTTAAGTTCCATCAACGAAGATCTCGAAAAGAAAAAGAAGAGATTAGACGAGGTTTCCGGTGAAGCTAAGAAGCGCGAAGCTTCCAAGAAACTTCTTGAAGATATCAATAAGCAGATTGCGGATCTGCAGGCAAAGATCGATGCCGTAAGGGCAGATCTTGGTGGAAGGGTTCCTGCTCAGAGTGAGATTGATACGGTTAAGCGCCAAAAGCAGACCGTTGCTGCGCTGACTGCTCAGCTTGAGGCGCTGGAAACAAGTCATGCAAAATTGACAGCGGACTATACAGTTCTTCATAAAAAGTATAATGGCACATTGCCGACGACTGCACAGTTTGATGAGATTCAGAGTATTTACGGCGAGTTGCAGGGCATTCTGTCTACCGGAACGGAAGAAGCTCCGACTTCTGAAACTGTCCCGGAAGGCTATGCTGTAATTAAATCTGCCGTTGATGCGGACGCTGATTATATCAGCAAGCTGAAGATTACAGTAGGATCTCAGATCACTCTTCAGCAGCTGATTCGTAAGTTGGAAAGCCAGGAACGTGATATTCGACAGGAAACGGAATCCCGGGCGGAGAAAAAGAAGAGATTTGCAGCATTGTCAGCAGATGTTGCCGGTGCGCAGGCAGAAGTTGACAGTCAGAAGCAGTATGCGCCTGCATCCGTTGATCCGGTAATCAGCGGATTGGATGGTCTGCAGAAGAGACAACGTAAGCTTGCACAGCAGAAGGCAGAACAGGAAACGACTATCAGCCGGGAAGCAGATAGCCGGGCGGATAAGAAGAAGCGCTATGCAGCTCTACGTGCAGAAGTGGATGAATTAAAACCGGATGTGGATGCCGGTTCTGCTTATAGCACAGAAAAGGTTGCTCCTGTTATTAAAAAGCTGGAGGATATTCAAAGACGTCAACAGGCTGTTGATATTAAACGTGATTCATTGACTATATCTGCGCTTACATCAGAACAGGAAGCACTTCTTACTGCAATTTCAGGAGACCTTCCGGAAGCCTCTGAAGGAAATGACATTCTTAGAAAGCATAGAAGTGTAGCTTCTCATCAGGCTGAGATTCAGGGCCTTTCTGCCAGACTTGAAGGTGAAAAAAGCAAAGCAGAAAGTCTGAAGACTTCTATTGATCAGCTTGGATCAACTGACGGGGCGGATACAGCTCCTGTTGAAGAGCCGAAAAAACCTGCTGGCGGCGCAATGATTGGCGCAGGTGCAGCAGTAGCAGTCATTGGTGCAATCCTGATTTTTGTCGTTACACCTATTATGGCTGCCGTAGCAGCGGTTGGTGCTATTCTTGCAGTGTTGGGTGTCGCAAGCAATAACAGATATAAGACCAAACTGCAGGCATATGAAAGTTATAAAGCCGCAGATGCCAAGCGTCAGGAGACTCAAAAGAAAAAATCCGAACTGCAGGCACAACTGAATTCTGCTCAGGCATCTATCGACAGCCTTGAGAAGCAAATTAATGGGCATAAGAGTCAGATGGAAGCAGATGAAGCTGCTGTTTCTGCATGGATGAACAAATGGGCTGCAGGCCTGGATCCTTCTGAAAATACTATCTCTCAGGTTATTGATAATGCTGAGCAGGCCAAAAAGCTCAGAAAGAAGAAGCAAGAGGCAGAGGAAGCTCAGACCTATATTGAGGAACAGATTGCTGCCATCGCAGCAGACAGACGTGTGGTTGATGCGCAATATCCTGAACTTGTAGGAAAATCTATTGCAGATGCTTTAATCCGGCTTCGCGCTGCAGAGACGGATTACAAACTTAAGGCAGACAAACTGAAGACAGCCGTTCGTAATCTTGAGAAATTCATTGCTGAGGCTAAAATCCCGGAAGATCAGTTCGCAGCTGAAGAGTCTCCTCGTATTGCAGAACTTCAGGAAAAACTTAAGCAGATTGAAGCAGAGCTCGAAGACATTGAGGCTGCGAGAAAAGCCTACGATGACCGGTACCCTGAAATCACAGGTTTGACCTTTGATGATGCCCTTGCTCTCCTTCGCAGCAAGCAAAGTGCATATAAAGTTGCTGATAGTCAGTTGCAGACTGCAGTCAAGGCAGAGCAGAAATTTATTGCGGAGGCAAAAGTTCCTGCTGAACAGCTTGCACTTACGGACTCTCCTCGTATTGCCGAGCTTACAAGTGCAAGAGATGTGACTGCGGATTCTCTGACTCAGACGTTGGCAGATGCCAATGAGATCCTTGCCGCTATTGGTATTTCAATTACAGCCGAAAATGCTCAGACCGAGCTTCGTAAGGCTGAGCAGATGATGAATGCATACAAGCAGCAGGCCGATACATTAAAGGGCCGTGCAGAGCGTCAGCAGAAAAAACAGCAACAGATCGAGTCACTGCAGAAAAAGCTTGATGAGAGGCTTCCGGTTCTTCAGGGACGCTATGCAGATCTTGAAATGCCGGAGCGTCTGGCCTTGATTCGCAGGAATGTAACAGATGATGCAAAACTTCATGAGAAGATAAATGAGGCTGAGGCAGATCAGCGCAAAAAGAAATTAAGGCTCACAGAAGCTTCCGGAGCAGTTGAGGCTTTCATTGCTGCATATGGAAAATTCGCACCGGAAACAGATGATATCCTTCCTGAAATATATGCGAAAGCCGCATCCTATGCAGAGCTACTGGCAGCAATGCAGCAGCTTGAAAAACAACGTGCTTCTATCGGGGAAGAACAGGCCTCTGCGGCACATCAAGCAGGTGATGAGGAGACTGCTCTCAGGACAAAAATTGCCAACCTGGAAGGACACAGAGACAATCTTCTGGTTGAATATACCCAGAAGAGTGACTTTATCCGTCAGGCAGACCAATCCCTTGAAAAGTATCCCGACGTAGTGGCCGAAATTCGTCAGCTGTATGAGCAGAAGCAGAAAGCGCAGAATACGCTTGTTATGCTGAAGAGAACAATTCAGCTGATTACGCAGGCTAAGGAAAACCTGGCGAATAGATATCTGAGTAAAGTTGAACAGCGCTTTAATAACTATATGCACATTTGGCTGAACAATGATGCAGTCAGGGGCATTCTTGATATCGACTTTAATATTACGATTGAAGAGAACGAGAAGGTACACGTTGCCGAAGGTTACAGCACGGGCTATTGCGATCTAATCGATTTCTGTATGCGTTTGGCATTGGTTGATACGCTGTTTGAGAGTGAACAGCCGTTCCTGATTCTGGATGATCCGTTTGTAAATCTGGACGTTGACAGACTGGATAAGGCGCTGGAACTTTTGAATGTTATGGCAGCAAACAAGCAGATCGTTTACTTTGTATGCCATCCGATTCGTGCGGTTGAGGTGGATGAGAATTCTGCTTCCCGTGCTGAGTTCGTACGACTTGCGGAGGCAACACGTAAGACGATTGAAGGACGGCAGTCCTCCGGAACGGAACGCAAGAAGATTATCCGGAAGTCTCCGAAGGAACTCTATAAGGTTGTTAGCACAGGCATTGCACCGGCATTTAAGCCTGCTAAGCCGAACTATACGATTACCAATAATATCTTTGGTATGAATTTTGTGATGGATGAGATGGCGGCTTCGAAGGATGCTTCCTATGAACTCTTCTTCATAGATGCCAAGGGGCATGTCTTGAATGATCGTCAGATGATTGAAGTCAAGGAAGGCAAGCTCTCTGTAGAGAGAGTTCAATTCTGCTTGAATTCGCGTGATGACAGCGGTGACCGGTATGAGCTGATGATCCGTGAAAGCGGTCAGGATGATTATGAGGTAGTTGCCCGCATTCCGTTTAAGGCAAAGCTGGCATTTGCAGGAACAGATAGTTTTGATTTTTAAAAGGGAGGCTAACCAATGACAGAGTTTGATGCAAAAGTCCTGGATAATTTTCCGGGCAAGGCGGTTAGAA
>CAVAON010000068.1:0-10246 GCA_963590215.1 Anaerovoracaceae bacterium
CTTTTTTGTCCTATCAAAATCTACTCAATTTCAAGATATTCAAAGGAATTACATGTAGAAGCCTTCCTACAATCAATAAATTTTGAAAGAAAAAGAGGATGTCCAGAAACCGAAAAACAAACCGTTTTCTGAAACATCCCCTTAGAGAGACGCTAATCTACTCAGTTACTCAAACAAGAGCATCTAAGAATGTCTTGTAATCCATAACCTTTCCAATCTTCGGGAAAATCCATTTCTCACAGAAATCCTGTTCTTCCTGTGTATCTGTTGCTGTGCAATCTCCAATCACGATAACACGATATCCCTTATCATAAGCAGAACGTGCTGTAGACTCTACACACCAGTCAGTATGGAAGCCAGTGAAAGCAACATACTCAATTTCATTGGCTCTAAGATAGTAATCCAACCCTGTGGAATGGAAAGCATCAAGTGTTTTCTTTCCCTCAACAACTACATCACCCTTCTGAGGTGTAAGTTCTTTAATGATTTCCGGGCCAGGAGTGCCACGAAGCCAAGCGCCGGTTCCCCAGTCAGCTTCCATGTCAATTTCGATTCCACGTAGCCCTTCATAAGCGGGACCGCCCTTCTTCAGTTCGGGGAACCCAGCATCAAACGGGTGGAACGGGCAATAGAAAATCTTAGCAACCTTTCCTCGTGCACCAGCAAGCAGATTCTGAAGATTTGCAATTACATTTCTTTCAGCAAGCTGTTCTTTGATGTGAGCATACATAGTGCCACCAGGTGACAAGAAGTCATTCTGCGGTTCAATCAAGACAATAGCAGTCTTTTCTTTTGGAATTCTAAGTTCACTCATCTCTTTTTTCCTCCTTTTGAGATGTAGATTACATATGTGTTGGCAAGAACATTACAATCTGCGGGAAGAAGATACAAATCATATCTACAACAATAATTGCAATCAAGAAGTATGTAGATCCCGCAAAAATGTCATTTACCGTAACATCCTCACAGCCTTTGATTCCAAGTAGTGACGACTTAACTGTAAAGACGTTCATACCAAACGGTGGGGTTATCATTCCTGTTTCAATGGCAATAATCATAACCAGGCCAAACCAAACCATGTCATAACCAAGGTCACGAACGATTGGGCACATAAGAGGAGTGGTTAAAAGAAGGATTGAAGTCGAATCAAGAATGCATCCAAGAATCATCAAGATTAACATGAAGATTAAGATAACACAAATTGATGGGATGTTAAGTCCTTCAACGAAAGCACTCAGAGAGTTAATGATACCACACATCGAAAGTGTCTTCGAATATGTTGAAGCAGAAACCAGAAGAATCAGAACACTACCTGATGTTGAACCCGCAGAAAGCAATGTTTCCCAAATTGCCTTGCGATCAAAGCCTTTCTTAAAAAGAACAATAAGGAATGCACCAAAAGCTCCCACACCACCAGCTTCAGTCGGAGTAAAGAAACCACCCCAGATACCACCAAGTGTAACAATAATAAGGAGAACAATTGGCCACGGACGAAGAACGATTTTCCAGAAGTTATCTTTCTCTTCCTGTGTCAGTTCTTCTACTTCAGGGATGTACTCGGGCTTAATCTTTCCAACTACAATGATTACAAGAATAAATGCGATTGTCATGAGGATGCCAGGACCGATTGCAGCTACAAAAAGCTGACCGATGGAAACATCCGCCTGAGAACCATACACAATCATCAAGAGGCTTGGCGGAATCAACATGCCGAGAATAGCAGACCCAGCGATAGTTCCAAGCGCAAATTTCTTGTTGTAGTTTAATCTAAGCATCTGTGGGAGTGCAATCTTTGTGAAGATGGCAGCTGATGCAACAGTAACACCAGTAATTGCTGCAAAAATTGCGTTTGCAACGACAGAAGCAATACCAACACCACCTCTAACCTTCTTAAGAAGAATTGATGCTGCATCATAGAGGTCTTTACTTGTACCGGAAAGATTTGCAAACATTCCCATAAGAACAAAGAGAGGTATAACGCCAAACATATATTGACGCACTGCTCCCCATGCTGATTGAGAGAGGACGTTCATAGCTACTGAAAGACGTCCTGTAAACATAGACACCGTCACCAAACTGGTGAGCATCAATGAGGTACTGAGGTGGACACCGCTAAAAATCAGAGCCAACAACAGAACAACGGATATTATAGCAACTAACATTGGACTCATGCTGCTGCTCCTTCCTCTAGAAGAGATTTGCCAGTAACCATTTCATATATTAACTGTATCAGCTGGCAGACAAATTCAATAATCATCAAAGCGGAACCAAAAATAATTGCAAAACGCCCAGGAATCGTAGTAATACGGAATGAACCTGCAATTTCTGCCTCATTGATTTTGATGGCATTAGTAAAGCCCGGAAAACTTGCCTTAATGATAAACCCATAAACAATTATTCCAGCAAGAACTGAAATAATGTCGATTACATTCTTTCCCCTTTTACCGACTGCATCGTAGAGCACCGTGGTTCTTACATGGCCTCCTCGTACTGCAACATACGGGATTTCCATGAAACAAACTATAATGATAATACTGCTTACAATCTCAGCCGTGCCAACAAAAGGTTTATTCAGAATCAATCGGCTAAGGACATCAAGAGTAATCAATACCATGATGAGTGCTATCGAAAAGGAGGCAACACCATCCATCCAGGAAAGAAATCTGTTAACTCCTTTAATAACCTTTCGAATACCTTTCATGTGAAATTTCCTTATATGGCGGATTATCGCCAAAAATCAGATAATATGTGGCAGCAAAAAGCCACCACATTAGATACTCATTCTATCAGTCAGAGATTTTCCAATCACGAACTCTCTTTACACCTCTTTCTTCAAGAAGTTGATAGTAGCGTTCTACAATCTCTGCTCCCTTATAACCAGCAGCATTAAGGCGCTTGACAAGATCATTTACGATATCAGGAAGAGCTGCAGCCCATTTCTCCTGCTCTTCACGGCTAAGAGATGTAACGTGACCACCATTTGCCTCGATTGCCTCAAGATCCTGAGCATGAATTGTATTGATATAATTTGCTTCATAGTCAAGATATCCTTCACCTACTTCTGTGAGAATATTCTGAACTTCTGCAGGAAGGCTATCCCATGTCTGCTTATTTACAGTTATAGCGTTGAACGGAACAACGTTGAAATTTGCATCAAGGTAATAGGGAGCAACTTCATAAACCTTCAGGTTAATACAAGAGTGTGTCGGCTGAATTGTTGCCTGGCATACATTGGTCTGGATATTCTGATATGTATCATTGAGGGAAGTCTGGACTCCTGCAGCGCCAGAACCTTCAACCCATGCAAGGTTGATTCCTGCAGCACCGACTTTCATACCGGAAACATCATTGAGAGACTTTACTTCACGAGAGCTGTAGAAACCATACGGATCAGAAACACCAATACCAAGATAATGCTGGTTATAGCTCTTCTCATATATTTCTGTGAATTCTGGATACTCTGCGTACATTACCTTAATCACATCAGCTACGATGAGCGGATCAGAGCAAGAGAATGGCATGCTGTATACCATGTCAACCAGAGGAAGTCTGGATGCCTCAAATACGAGAATCGTACATCCAACATCAACCAGTCCATCCTGAACACCTTGAAGTTCGTTACCAAGTGTGATAACAGAACCACCATAATTTTTTACCCAATTAATCTCATAGTTGGTTTCCGCACTTACACGTTCCGAAACGTTCTTTACAAAGTAATCCTCAAGAGCAGTAATCCATGGGTTGGATTCCGAGTGACCAGATCCGATTCTAAGAGTAATCGTCTTCTTTCCACTTGTTTCCTTGTCTCCGTTAGCAAACAGCATTGTCGTGACAAGCATGAGTGCGAGCAATACCACAAAAAATCTCTTTTTCATTTTCAATTCTCCTTTTTTTTGAATGTTGTACACTGGATTCTGGATACATTGTTTATGTAAATAGTAAAGCCCCGTTTTCGGGGCTGTCAAGAAATAAAATTCTATTTTACTTAAGTCGGAAATCCACACCACTCAAGAAAGGTCAAGAGCATCTGTTATACTATTCATGACATCAATGAGATGCTTAGCCACGGCTTCCTTTGCACCTTCACAATCCCTTCTGAGTAGGCAATCGGCAATAGTACCATGCAGAGAAATCGTCTCCGAAGAACGATTATCAAGAGAAAAATACAAAGACTTAAAACTTGAACATTTGTTCCATAACCCTTCTAGGATTTCCATCGTAAGGTTTGTGCATCCTGAAACTTCGCAGTAACGCTTATGGAATTGGTAATCAAGTTGCATATATTCTTTTGCTGAGGGCGAAATCTCTGCCATTTTTTGATTGATTTCTTTGATACTTTGAAGCTCTTTATCTGTAGCTGTTTCGCAAACACGTCCAACACAATATTGCTCTAACAAAACTCTAAGTTCATAGAGTTCTCTCAACATTTCCTTAGAGGGTTGAAAAACTGTAGAACCATAATGAGGACGACTAACAACAAGGCCCTCCGACTCAAGACGTTTGAATGCATCTCGAACCGGAGTTCTACTCACGCCAAGCTTTTTTGTCAGATCTTCCTGAATCAATCTCTCTCCGGTCTTCAAATCACCATTAATTATGGCATTCTTAATCCACAAATAAACCGAATCAGAAACAGTTGAATAATTAAGCTTGACTTGATCCATGACATCTCCCACTTTCAATGCACAATGTATCCAATATTATATATTTCTTTCTTCATTGTAAATGTGAACGTCATGACTTCCCTGTTATTTTTTACTTCATCGCTTCAGTTAGTACAGCAATCTGAGCTGTTTCTTCAACAAGCTCAGCAAGATAAGTCGCTTCTCGCATATCTTTCGCCATCGCTACCTGACCATGAGCACGCAAAATAAAGGCATTTGTTCCTTCAACCTGCTTCACAGCATCAAGGACCAAAGGAAAGCACTCTGGAGGAACAGCATAGGAATGAGTATCAACAACAGGGCATGCTTTAAGTTTAAGCTCAGCATGGTGTGTTGAAAACGCAAGGCTTTCATGATTTGCTGCCCACGCAATGGAGTAAGGGGAATGACAATGCATTATGGCACCAACTTCAGGAAAATTCCTATATAAGTAACCATGAAGTAGTCCCTCCTTTGATGGTTTGATTGTTCCTTGAACAACTTTACCATCAAAGTCAGTCACAACTAAATTGCTTTCATTGATTTCGTCAAATGCAACATTAGTTCCTTTAATAAGCATCAAATCCGTCCCAGGGATACGGATACTTATATTTCCACCGTTGCTCATTTCATAGCGTAGATTATACATTTTCTTAGCCGCAGCAGTAAGCTGTGTAGCAAGAATTGAAACATCAATCATCTTTCCTCCAAAAGGCCAAGCATTTCCTCAGCACATACATCACCGAACGCCGGATCATCAAAATTCAAATCAAAGGTTTTGAACGGAATGTCCTGCCTTAAACCATCATCAAAAAGAGCTTTCATCTTCTTGATAGTCTCAGGTTTATAGAAAAACTCTCCGTCTCGGCTCATAGTACGTAATCCTCCCATTGGAAGAATTACCTCTACCGGTCCAGTGGATTCATTCACCCTTTTAATGATGGTTCTTGTAATATCTAATATTTCGCTCTCCCACAGTCTTGTATGAGTAAGGTAACCCTTGGTGTGCCAGACATAACCTCTCTCCTCTTCATCAGGGAAAAAATCCTCTTGGCTAAGACACGCAAAATCGATTCCACCAGGACAAACGAGCGCAGGAATACCCATTTCTGCAGCAGCAGTCAAACGATTATTCGCTCCCTTGCTGTAACCTCTTCCATCGAAATATTCGGCTGTCATCTCATGCAGACAAAGATCCATCACTGCAGTTACAACTCCCTGACGAATAAGAGACTCCATTACTCTGCCACCAATTCCAGTAGAATGGAAGCTAATTACATCTCTCCCTTTTTCAGTGAGTATATTTGCCGCCCTCATGACCGTATCATTCGTGATACCCATCAGGGTTGTTCCAATGAGTTTCTTACCATGGGTATCGATTTTGTGCATGCCATGATTTACAAGGCCGACAACCATTGCAACAGAGTTGGTCAAAACAACCTCACTAATAGGGTTGATTCCAGCAAAATCTACAATAGAAGGTAGCACTCCGATATCTTTGTCACCGACAATAGTATCAAAAGTACGGTTTCCACAAGCTATTGTTGAACAAATGAATTTCGGAAAACCTATGGGAAGTTCTCTAAACGCAGCAGAACAGACAACTGTGTTTTGAAGGCCTCCCATCCCAAGGAATCCATCAACTCGGCCTTCTTTCTGCAGTTTTGTTATCATTTTAGCCGCATAGGTTCCCATCGTCTTGATAGCGGATCCTTTATCCAGCTTATGAAACTCTTCCCAAGTAGCATTTGACAAAGAAAGAATGTCATCCCTTGTTACGTCTGCCTTAAGAGGCATAGCCGGACCATTCGGACCTGTACTGATATCAATTAGTAATGCTTCACAACCGGCATCCTTTATCTTCTGTTTTACAAATGCTATTTCGTGGTATTTTGTGTCGAAACACGCCACAACTCCAATTACTGGCATACCTACTCCTTACCCGATGACGGGAGTCTCTTCTGCCCTTTTCAACATTGAACGATCATGGCATGTCAGAATATGGGACTCATCTTCAGCTCTTTCCTTGATTATTTCAATGCTCTTCCATGTTTCCACGATATTTGCAAAACGATTTGGAGGAGTAATATCATAATGAATCTCCGGAATAGGCTTAAGATTGTCCATGATAAAAACAGCATCTCCGACAAGAAGATACTTTCCATTGGAAGTATCAACTTCTACCGCTTGATGTCCTACAGAGTGACCAGGAGTTTCGAAAACACGAATGCCAGGAACTATCTCTTCCTCTCCCTCTGTCAGTTCAAACTTGATTCCTTCGAACGGTCGTGTTATACCAAGTTCTGGAGCTTCGTAAGACTTGTAATATAGGGGAATTGGATTCATTGCAAATTCATATTCCTTGCGATTCGCATAGAATTTTGCATTTGTGAATTTGTCCATATAATAACAATGATCCCAGTGAAGATGAGTGAAAATTACAATATCGATATCCTCAGGCTTTAACCCAAGCTTATCTAACTGCTCAATAATCGACATTCCTTCAGGTTGAACAGAGCCAGGATGATGATACTTGTTTGCACGTTCTGTATCAGCCATTCCGGTATCAACTAGAATTCGCTTGCCGTTCCCTTCAATAAGAAATGCAAACACAGGGAAATCTTCCTCATGATCCGAAGCATTAGGATAATACTTCACTGTAGAATGATGATAAAGATAAAGTTTTGGTACCATCGTAACAAAACCAGTATTAATCGGTCTGATTTTAAAATTATTCATTTTGACTTTCCTTATAACAATGTATCCAATATCCAACATCCATTATGAGGAGAGTTTTATTAGTTGTCAAATAGAATCATTCATCTTTACCTACAACAAAAGTTGACGATATTTTCTGCAGTCTCTTCGCGACAAAATCACTTGGTTAACTCCTATCGGTGCAACCATTTTTATTTCCCGCGTTACTCACAAAGTTCAGGAAAAGCCTCTATGCCCTTCCATTACACCAGCTACTAAACTCTTCTTTTTCTTCTGTCGTCAGTTCGTCGAATAGTCCCTTAATATAGTCGAGTTTCATAGAAGAGATAAGAGCAAAGGCTTTATTTCTTATCATGTCAGTCTGAGCGTTGATAAGGCCATCAGAATATGACGGAGGAGAATCCAAAGTAAAGATGACACGATTCACATCTTGAGTGCTCTTACATCTCTCCAAAGCCTGTTCCTGTCTCTGAACCCAAGCTATGGAATCAGATTCAATCACTTTCTTCCTATTTAACAGGAATGCATCAACAATCGCGTCATCATCGAAAATCGAATTCCCATCTAATTTGTCGCCAATACGTTTTTTTTCGGATTCTGCGACAGCCCCAATTCTAGCAATGGAAAGGGTGTTGTCATTAATCTTCAAGTAAGCTTCGCGTAGTAGCAAAGCCTCCTGACTCATCAATTTAGCATCTTCAAGATTCTCATCAGAGCCGTTATAAAATTCGATTAAAGAATTAGCTGTCTTGTAGACTTTTTTAACGTCTTCAATTGTTGTTATTTCGCAATTCATGAGTTCACCGAACTCTTCATCTTTCTTTTTTCTTATATCGCTGACGCTGACAATTGCAGAATTGATATCTTTCTTGATTTCATCAAAGTTATACGGCTCAATCAAAAGTAATTTATCACCAGAGAAGGCTCCAATGTCCTGTAAAAGCTCCCTAAGCTGTCCGATACTTGCTTCAACCTGAGATGTAGTGAAAAGTCCGTTATTTATAATCTTATCTATATTCTTCTTTTTATCTCTTGTCTTTGAAAGAATACTGCTGTAAGAAAGAAATAACTTCCTCTTTTCAACCGTTCCATCAATAATTATCTGAATATCTTGAGCCTCGTCAATCAGCCCGGCAGTTTCAAGATTAGCTTTGAATGCCTGATATTTCTTTAATACTTCAGTATATTTTTCCTTGTTATCAAGATAAGAGAATGGATGTTCAGAAACCCACTCCTCGATACTATCTTCAAAATAGTTCTCTACCGTATTTCTATAAGCATTTTCTTCCTCAGATATTGACTCTGAAACGGTGATAGACGGCCTCTGATTCGCACATTTTCCCAAAGAAGACTTATACAGGTACAAATACTCACAATAAGTTTTCAAAGGCTTTCCAATTCTACCTTTTGCAAGATCTGAATCAACATCATCCCTAAGTGCCTGTTTAGACTCCAACCACTTGAAGTATAGATTCTTTGCATTTTCAGAATGCATACTGCAATCTGAAAACTGCGTAAGCAGGAACGTCGGGATGGAGACATTCTGGGCCTGAAGCTTTTCTGCCTCTTCCTGAAGTGATATAAGAGTCAACAGGTCTTTTTCATTGGACCATTTGTTTAGCAATGAAATCCATTTCGCATCATCTTTTATTGACTTTCTGATTGAAACCTTAGACCAGACGCTTTCTGAAAGCACCTGACTCCTAACTGCCAATGAACCTTTTTGTTGAACAATGTCTAGTAGAGAAAGCTGTTTTCCAGACACATAGTAATCATATTCCAAGTCCCTCAATCCCAAATAAACAATAACAAGAAGGGTAGCAGCAGTTGAATTCATTCCATATGGAGGCTGTCTTAAAAGACTATATTCCTGATATATGTCTAATCCAACTCCTTCAACAACTGTACTATCCCATTTATCAAAAATGGAATTAATCGTTTCTTGTTTAGGAGTTTTGTAAAAATAGCCTTTTTTCTCATCTACATCGTTCCACAACCGCTTAAACAGATGTTCACACCTATTAATCAAGGCACGATCGGACGAATTAAGAACATCTCGCCAGCTTGGATTACCTTTGCTGAACAGTTTATTAATGTTGGAAACTGAAGACAACCAATTAGTTCCATCTATATAAAATGGAATCACCTGGCCGTATATTTCTTCAAAGATATTATCACCAGCAATCTTTAACGGCTTTCTACTTATTCCTTCGGGGTACACATATGCATAGTTATTATCGTTAAACTGTTTCTCTATTGAATCGCGAACCCTTTTACAAAGAGACTCTTTCTGCTTGTTGATTAAAGTAAAATATTTATCTTGATCATTTTGAGATAAATGATTAAGGGTTCTATACTTGATGATTGCATTAAAAATTTCATCCCCTTTGTCTGATATAAGCAGTATCATGACAGGCGGAATTCTACCTAATTCTTCTGTCTTGATTTTTAAGAGTTCTTCGAGCTCTGCTTTAACCTTGGAAAGCGATACATCTTTCGGAATAATGGTATATATTACCCGGCCCTTCGCTTCATCATGGCCATAGGCCTTATACAAATCAGGAGAATTAACTATCCTCTCAATTCCGGAAAGGTATTCATAACCTATAACAACCTGAGAAGTATACTTCCATTCAGATGTTGATATGTCATGCTCTTCGGCAAAGTCACAATTGATAGATTTAAAGAAATAATCCCTTATTGTTGTCAATTCCGGAATACTATTGAAATAGCTACTGACTTCATTGAACAATTCCACCCGGGTATGACTCGACGTATATTCCTTGGCAAGTTTTTCTATCTTTCTTTCAAATTCAGTTACGGAAACTGTATCTGAATGAATTTCATAAAGCCCCATTGCCATGTTATAATCCACGGCATTATAC